>CAMCGI010000097.1 GCA_945874205.1 Francisella tularensis subsp. holarctica | reverse complement strand
GGATTAATGGCGTGATGATTTAGCACATCATCATGTTGATGCTTAAGCAAACTACCCGCTTGCGCAAACTCAGCAATCCCCTTGTCGTACAACAAGCGAGCAATTAATAACAAGCGTACTACACCATCTTTATGTACATTAGCTCTGGGTAAAAAGTAGTCTGTATCCACCCCTTCACCAGGTAAAATGGCACTTTTGCTGGCAGGTGCTAATCCGCTATGCGTGAAAAGCTGATAATCATCCTTGTTCAAAAACCACACACCCTTAGCAAAGCGCAACGACAAACGGTATAAGTTTCGTGCTAACCAAGCTTTCAAGCCTGTATTTAAGAATGCAAACCCCTGCCCCGTTACCACCGCCAAACTCGGCACACGCGCTAAAGCTGCTGCCCAAGAACCATAAATAACAGGCTTAATGGTGTAATGCACCACCAATTCGGGTTGATACTGTCGATACAACTGAATTAATTGCCAAATCACTTTTAACTCTTGTAACGGATTTGAGCCGCGATTGTCTAAAGCTAAGGGCTCAAAGATCGCTCCCTGCTCAGATAGCTTCGCCTCAGCGACGCTATCACGCGGGGCAATCGCCACCACACGCTTACCTTGCGCCACCCAATGGCGAATTAAATTACCACGAAAGTTGGCAATACCCCATGCGGTATTACACACGAGGATAAGGGTTTTTTGGGTCATAAATGTCTCTTTTATCTTTATTTATTAGGTTTTACACCGCCACGACGACCAAGCTTAAAACCAACTCGATATAAGTCTGGCATATCGACACGACCATCTTTTTTAATTTTCATGACACCAATAAGTTCTAACTCTTTTCTAAGCCCTAACCATCCATTTTCACTACTTTTCGGTGGTAGGATATTGGTATTTAACTTACTTAGGATATTGGTATTTGACTTACTTTCTTGCAAGTTAAAAGAAATAGTCTCGAAACCAGAAGGAAATGCTGCATTCCATCTTGTTTCTATCACTCCAAACTCACAAGGAAGTGTTACGCCTTCTAATGGTTTCATTACGCTGTTAAGCCAAATGTAATCTTCATCAAGCTCCTCAACACGAGCAACTGATGCCTTTTGTACACCTTGCTTAATCCCATCGTAATGAAGCGCAAACTCATAGTTTGGATGTTTTTCTGCGGAGAACTCAGCAGCATTTCTAAGGGCTATTAAAAATGATCGAGGAGAAGTAATACCTTGTCCATCTGCTAAATGACTCACTGTCCACACATATGGCACGCCTCGGCGAGGACCTTTACCCATCCATTCACCCGCCAATAATATGAATAGTTTGCGTTGCAATTCAGCATTTCTTTTAAACTCCTCATGAACTCGCCAGATACTATCTGCTTCATAATTAAGTTTAGCTATTCTAATTAGCTCACCAAAAAGATAAGCTGATACACCTTGCTGATAAAGGTTTCGTAAATACTCCCCGTTATTACCGTCAGCATTGCATAACCGTTGCCATAACAATCCATGCAAATCATTAGCAAACCAAGTTAAATCAACCTTCGTTGCTAATAACTTGGAAGCGTCAGGAAAGTTTAGTATGTTGCGCCCGAATTGGTCAGCTCGCAAAAATACCTTAGCAGTCAAGTGAGAAAAAGACTTAAGCCATAAAACAACGCGCATTAATGCTTGTGCAATGATATCCATTGTCTGCCAGTTATCGCTAGTTAAGTCCAAGGCATCAAACAGAATTAAACCCGTCTTAGCATTTTGTTGTAATCTATCATTCGCAGATTCAGCAATTCTAGCCAATTGCTCGGGATTATTTTTAACCCATTGAATTGTTTCATACCATTGAGTGTCCTGTTTCTCTTGCTGATTAATTATAGTTAATAACCAACGAAAAACAACCGCTCTCCAAATATCATATGCAGAGAAGCCAGCTTCCAATTGTTGAGCGAAAGTTTCTCTCTCAGGATAGGATTGCCTGTTAGCTCTTGCAGAGTAGCCTGTATAAACCTCAAGGTTACCTAACTCGGGCAACTCTTTCGCGAGCTGTTGACGAACAAGGCTATCTGCTAATGCATTAGTCCAAAACGATTTACCAACACCTCGCGCTCCCACCACTAAATGACACGACAAGCGCAAGGCTTTAGTATGAGCAGAAGGAAGATAAACAAATCGTTCTTCTACCTTCTCTGCAAAACTAGCTGTTGTTTCAGGTAACACACTTATCATTGCATTACGAATCCTACTCATATCAGTCATGAGTGTTAACTCCTGTCATTGGTAGAATATTATTGATTAAATCGCCTAAAACTAATTTTACAACTTGAGAGTCAATGTTTTCTAAATCACCATGCAAAGATGCCAATCCATGAAATGAGCGATGCCAGCGAATGAGCCAAGGGTAGTGTGGGGCAGCTTGATCTTCTTCATCAAAATTGAATCCAATCTCACTATCTGGTGGCAGCTCATCATAAGCGTAGTCGGTAAAAATATGATGAGCATTTTCTCTCAAGTCGGCAACATACTCTTGTCCATCTGTTTCAGGAATCATAGAGGCTACGATTTGTAGTCGTTCACGAATTTCTCTAATGCTACCCATTCTTAACCAATAGTCAAACAGGATGCTGTAACCCGTCCATGTTTGTGCACCAGCGAGCGCGAACAGCAGAATCAAATCGGCTTTGAGATGAGTAATACAGGTGGAGGCGATTTCATCGATGCCTGCTCTTGAATCAATTAAAATTACATCTGGTTGGTGAGCTTGTTCGAGATTGCTGATTAATCTTTCTAAACGATCAGCCCAGCTTTCGCGATGACCATCAGCTGACGTTTTTGGCATCCATACACGACCAAGCTTTGAAATGTATTCACCAAATTCACGCCCATGTGCAGGCACTACCCAAATATCGCCATTGCGCGATAATAAGCTAGTAGCTACCATGTCGCTCAGAATAGTGTTGCCATTATCAACTAAGTCCTCAACTAACCAATCGGTAATGCCGTAGGTTGGGCGACGATCTTCTGGTAAAAGATTCGAGGACAATCCTGGAGACTCTAAATCCAAGTCTAGTACCAAGACTTTTTTACCTTGCTCTGCCAGTGACCAAGCAGTAACGGCTAAAGCCGTCGAGCGACCAACACCACCTTTAATAGAGAAGAAAACAATCCTTTTCGCCTGGTTTTCTTCTGGTTGCACGATTTTTGCCCACTGGTTCTCACTGGCAAGGCGATCAGCAATAAAAACGTTATTAAACTGGTCATCATCTAGCACAAAAACAGGGGAAAGTTGCTTGATGCTCTGAATATCTTCTTCGTATAGGATAAAGGATGATGTCGCATGATGGGGATTCAAGGCTATTTTTAAGTCTTCTTCGAGTTGTGTGAGGTCTGTTACCTCGTACTTTTCAGAAATAATCAAGCGTACACGACCGTTTAAGTCGCGATTAATGATGATTTCACCTAGTTGGGCAATCAGTGATAAATGTTGATTGAAAACCTGTTTAATCTCATTAAGGATTTGATCAAAAGTAATCATGCTTATATCAATCCATCTTGTTGAGCTTGTGTTATGAGTGTTTTGACAGATACTGCACCTTGTTTATGAGGATCTACTAGCTGTTGAGTAAAATTAATTTGATGCTCATAACGCTGATTAACATCCCAGTTAGCAAAGGGATTGGTCGGAGGTAATGGATAGTTTATAGCCTGATAAGTTGAACGATAAGTCTCATACCTAACCCATACATTAACTTTATTTGGCCGCAGATAATTTACATGGACTCTATCCAAAGGATCTTTAGGTTCCCCGTTAGGTGCAGGCATTCCAAACAAAATCATCAATGCTTTCAACCCACACTCAGCAGACAATCCATATAAGTGATCGGCATTTGCCCAACGCTGTACAGTATAAAGTGTATCTGCGTCGTTAAGATGTCGCTGATGTGCATCAGCAAAATCAGTAGTCATTTATTTAAGTCACTCAAAAAATAAAATTAATCCGTAATATCTGGTGTAATCGCATCCACCACATCAACCGCAACACCAATGGTAGTTGTTACCACATCGGCAGCAACCATGACCACTGAACACCCAGAAAGCAATAGCCAACATAGCATTAACACACCTAGTTTAATCATGCCATATTACCTTTGCATACTGAGCTACAATGGCAGTGCTGTTAAAGTCTTGTCCGCGAATTTTCCCAGCCTGTGCATAGTTTGCTCGAAGCTCGCTATCTGCCATTAATCCAGACACTGCCTGAGCAAAAGCAGCCACATCACCGACAGCAACCAACACCCCATTTTTTGCCCACTCAACCCCCTCACCGACTTGTAACTGCTGATCTTGATCAGAATCGGGAGCTAAAATTTCGCGCGGACCACTGGTACAATCGGCAGCAATGGCGGGAACGCCACACAATAAGGCCTCGGCTAAAACATTGGGGAAACCTTCACTACGCGAAGCCATCACAAAAGCATCAGCACGCGCAAGATATGCAAAGGGATTCTCTTGCCGACCGACAAATATAACACGCTCATCCACCCCTTGCGCTTTGGCGACACCTTTTAAGAAATCTTTCTGCGGACCATCACCAACCAAAACCAACTCGACTGACTCAGGCAATTTGGCAAGAGCACGAATCACATCATCTAGCTGTTTTAGCTCAATCAGTCGTCCAACAGAAACCAAAGTGAATTTATCAGCATCTTTACGCCAACCAACAGGGTCAGCTTGCGCTTGCAGGGCAATTTTTTCGACATCGTAAGGGTTATGAATCACCGTTTGCTGTACTGATAGGTTCGGCATAAGCTTGGCTAAATCGGCTTTCATACCATGCGATTTTAAAATCAGTAACTCCGCAACAGGATACAACCAGCGAATCAACGCCAAATTAATTTTACCTAACCAGCCTTCTTGCTGATAGAGACTAACCTGCCCGACATTCACCATTTGTACTCGATGTTCCGCCCCCAATAAACGCGCAAGGGCATTAACATAGCTTGCCCGATAAACATGACTCTGCACTACGCCAATCGCTTGTTCGTTAATCAATTTGCGCAATCGCCATGCAAATACGGGCAAATAGAGTAATTTTTTCCAGCCTGCTTCCTGTCCTGTAAAGTTCGATAAATAGGTAACCGATAACCCTTTTGGCACAGTATAAAAATCATTATGCTCTAAACAAACCAATTGTATTGGCTTTGCTTGCTGACTCAAGCTATCAAGCAAAATACTCACCACACGCTCAGCACCACCATTACCTAAAGAATTAATTAGTAAAACAACTTTATTGCTTGTCATTTTGCCAATCCTACACTTAGCAGACACTTTAATAACGAAACGATATTACGCAACGCACGCAAATCACGCCAACTCAACTTAACGCCCTGCCACGTACTTTGTCGACCTTGTGTACACTGCCCTAGCATCGCCTGTGCATGACCCAACACCAACCAATTGAGAGCAGCACCCTGTGGATTTAACTCAGCCAAACGATCGCCAAATTCACGCATAAACAACACCAACCCTTGTGCCTGATTATCATAGTAGCGACGCGACTTTACCCCTACTCGGATGAGCGATTCTGTATCCTGCCAATAGACACGCAAAGGTTCTGGTCGAAACCGACAGGGATATGTCTGAGCTAAATGAATCCAACCAATTCCTTCATAGCCATTAATACCATCAACAAAGCGCAACTTACTAGCACAATCACGACGTAAAAACTGCACAAACTCACCACCAATGTCTGTACCTTTGATAAACACATCGGGTGTACCGATGAGGTCAGGCGATGATAATCGTGTGCGCGTATTACCTGTCTCATCCTTAGCAGGAAAATTAAACCAGCTGTATTGCGGTTCGTTCACCATCACAACTAAGGCTTTTTCTAAAGCATCAGGTACCAGCGTATCATCACTGTCTAAAAAAGTAACGACTTGCACATTATCGCTAATCGCATCCATCGCTTCATTACGGGTCGTATTAACCCCTTTATTTTCAGCACGCGGTAAATAGCGAATACGGCTATCATTTAAATAAGGCGCAAGAACGTCAGCCGTATTATCTTTACTGCCATCATCAAGAATAATTAGCTCCCAATTGCTATGGGTTTGCGCTAATACCGACTCAACAGAGCGTACAAGAGTATGCGCACGGTTATACGTGGGCGTAATAATTGCAACTTTCATGACAAACGCTCCTCACAATGCTTCAAGTCTAAACGCGGCTGCAAATGAGCGTGATACTTACGCCAATAAAGTAGATAGTTCGACAATTGCGCCAATACTAGTACTCCCAAAAACAATAAATAGTCATTTTCTTTACCCAACGACCACAGCACTGCATAACCCGTAAGCATAATGCCGCCAAAAATAAAGTTCAGATTCATACCGTAAGTGTAATAGCGGAACAAGCTCACTGCTCGCGCAAAAGGTGACTCCAAAACGATGGTTACCGTATAACCCGATAACAGCAAGAAAATCCAGCGCATTTGCTCAACCTGTGCTACAGTAAACTTGTCACCAAAGAAGAGCAACATAATCTGTTGCATAATGAAGTACATACCTGCCGTTGCTAAAACATACAAAATCACTGTCTGACTTAATGCACCTTTCACCAATGGTGGAATATCACAATAGCGATGCTCTTCATGCGCATGCGTCAACTTAGCACTAAATATACTCATAATTGGCGCGTTCACCACCTCTAAAATGACGGCAGCAAACTTGCTTGCATATGAAAATAACGAATACACACCAGGACCTGCTGCCGTTAACACCATTGCCAACAACACTTCCTTACCATCGTAGGCCAATGAACCTAGCTTAACCTTAAACGAACTCCACAAAATAGTAGTATCTTCTGGCGCACGCCACACCCAAGATAATTTTGCTTTAAGCTTAAAGATAATCAAAACCCACTGCCACAACAAGCCAATACCATACGCAGCCAGCATAATCCATGCTAAATCGTGCACATTAGGCGCGTCCCACATCCACCAAATACCTAAAATTTTTAATACCGAAGCCAAAATATCCACAGCATAATACATCGCATAATAGCCGTGTAATGTCAGATACTCACGATTGATAAAAATAAGGTTTTGAATCAGTAAAAAGCCAATAAAGACATCTAAAAAAGAAAGTAGCGTTTCCTGCTCGCCTACGCCCCAAAATAAATGAAAAAAATAATAACCCAACAT
>CAMCGI010000096.1 GCA_945874205.1 Francisella tularensis subsp. holarctica | reverse complement strand
CAAGGTGTTGCGGGTAAGCGTTTTGATTCTATTGATTTCACCATTTACGATACCAATGACACGCATATCAGTGAGTTTATGAAACTGTTTAGGGCTCATCCAGAGTGTGATGATAATAAAAATACATTATCGCAACAAATTATACTAACCATTGCAGGGCGAGACTGGTTGCTATCTTTTAGAGCTCTAGATCGTTTTGAGCAAGAACGTGCAATCAGTATTTTTTGGCTGACTTTATTCGCTGGTTTGTTATTAAGCATCAGTATTTTTGCGCTGTTACACTCTTTTTGGCAAACGAAAGAAAAAGCACAAGCCTTAGCGGATGAAATGACACGTAGACTATCTCGCTCGGAAGAGCGTCAGCGTTTCGCACTAGAAGGGGTGGGCGATGGCTTATGGGATTGGCAAATAAAAACAGGCGAAGTTTTCTTTTCTAAACGTTGGAAAGAAATGCTTGGTTTTGCCGAGGACGAAATTAACGGCGATCTGAATGAATGGAAAAAACGTATTTATCCCGATGATTTAGAAAAAGTACATGTTGATATTAATGCCTATTTGGTGGGAGATGTCCCCTTATATAACAGTGAACACCGTGTCTTGTGTAAAGATGGTTCTTACAAATGGATATTAGATAGAGGCGTAGTTGTTGAGCGTGACAGTGATGGTTTGCCTGTGCGTATGGTTGGTTCACATAGTGATATTAGCGATAAGAAACAAGCAGAGTTAGCATTGTTGGCAGAACGTAATTTTGTTGACACTGTATTTAATACAATAGAATCTATTCTGATAGTAATTGATCGCCATGGTACGATTGTTAAATTTAATTGCTATGCGCAGGATTTTACGGGTTACAGCTATGAGGCTGTTCAAAGTCCTTTCTTTTGGAAACGATTTCTAAAGCAAGAACAACGCAATGGTGTAGAAGATGTTTTTAAGTTAGCAAAGCAAGGTCAAATTAAAAAGCGTTATCAAAATTGTTGGCTTAATACTCAAGGAGAGGAAAAACTTTTTGATTGGTTCAACTCACTGATTAGTAATGAATCGGGTGAAATGATGTATTTGGTTTCGGTAGGCGTTGATATTACGCTGCAAAAAGAAGCTGAAGAAGCCTTAAAACATGCTAAAGAACAAGCAGAGGCAGCGAGTAGAGCAAAAAGCAGTTTTGTCGCCAATATGAGTCATGAAGTCAGAACACCAATGAATGCTGTGCTCGGTTTAACAAGACTGGTATTAGATTCAGAGTTAGCACCACAACAGCGCGACTATTTAGAAAAAGTACAAGATGCTTCAACCGCACTGCTTAGTATTTTGAATGATATTCTTGATTATTCAAAAATAGAAGCAGGTAAACTGAGACTAGAGTCGATAGATTATGCCTTAGATGGCGTATTGCGTAATGTTGTTGGTTTGTTTAGCCCAAAGGCAGAAGAAAAGCATATTGAACTTTATTATCGTGTTGCAGAAAATGTGCCAGCGGTTTTAAGTGGTGATGCACTACGCTTATCTCAAGTGCTTAATAACTTGGTGGGTAATGCGATTAAATTTACAGATCAAGGCAAAGTTGGTATTTATGTTGAGCGTCATAGTGATGTGCAAGGTAAATCAGAATTGATCTTTTCTGTGCAAGACACGGGTATCGGCATGACGAGTGAGCAAAGTAATCGCTTATTTCATTCATTTACGCAGGCTGACGATTCGACAACACGTAAATATGGTGGTACTGGCTTAGGATTGACTATTTCCAAACAATTAATAGAACTTATGGGTGGGGGTATTGATGTAGAAAGCGAGTTTGGTAAAGGAAGTCGTTTTTTCTTTTCTATTCCATTTGCTGAAGATAGTCTTTCTGAGGAACAGACAGAAACAAGACTTGCAACACTAGGCACGTGTGACGCGCTAGCGATGCATTCACAAGACAACGCACAAATTGATTTGCATGGTGCTAAAATTCTGCTCGTTGAGGATGACCGCATTAACCGTATTGTAGCACAAGGGTTCCTTAAAAAATTAAATGTGACGGTTGAACTCGCCGAAAATGGCTTGCAAGCGGTTGAAGCCATTGCTGCGAATACACCATTTGATTTGATTTTACTGGATTTGCATATGCCTGTTATGGATGGATTAGAAGCAACGCGTCGTATTCGAGCATTACCACAAGGTAAATCGATTCCCATTATTGCTATGACTGCCGCAGCGATGAAGCAAGATGTCGATGATGTGCTTGCTGTCGGTATGAATGCTCATCTTGCGAAACCCATTAGCTCCGCTGAGCTAGCGCATCAGTTGTATGCTTTTTTAGGCACAAAGATAAATGCAAATGCAGATGTAATGATTAATGAAATGGCGCATAATCAAGGTGAGATGCAAGCAGTAAAATCGGTGTATTCTGTTGAGCAAGCATTAGAATCGCTTGAATCATTACGTTTATTGGTAGTGCAGAATGTTTTTATATCCTATCTACAAGTGAATGAGTTTAAACAGCAACTAGATGGTTTAATTGATAACAAGGTGTTACTCGCTTTAATATCGCAAATCAATAAGATGGATTATGATCAGGCACTGATTAGTATAGAAGAAATTAAAAATACACTTGGGAGACATCATGCAAACGAATAAACCTACCCTACTGATTGTCGATGATGTCGTCACGAATATCCAGTTATTGGCAGGTTTTTTAGAGCAAGACTATCGTATTCAGGTGGCAACGAATGGTGCGAAAGCACTAGAAATTGCGACTTCAGCAATTCAACCAGATTTGATTCTGTTGGATGTGATGATGCCTGTTATGGATGGTTACTCTGTCTGCAAAAAACTAAAAGAAGACCCAAAAACAGCACAAATTCCTGTCATCTTTGTTACCGCTAAGGGAGAGTTACAAGATCAGATTTTTGGTTTTAACCTAGGCGCTGTTGATTATGTTGTTAAGCCATTCGAATCTGCAATTGTGAAGGCGCGGGTAAAAACACACATTGCTCTAAAGCAAAAAACAGAAGCATTGGAACGATTAACGCTCATTGATGGACTAACAGGGGTTGCTAATCGGCGGCGATTTGATGAAGTTTTGAATGCACAGGTGATCAAGGCGCAACAATTGGGAGAGTCTACCGCATTAATTATGATCGATATTGATCATTTTAAAGCCTACAACGATGGTTATGGTCATGGTGCAGGTGATGACTGTCTCGTCGTTGTTGCGCAAGGGTTGCAGCGATCGCTTAATGACGTAGCGCAAGATTGCTCCATCTGTCGTTATGGGGGGGAAGAGTTCGCTGCAGTGATGCCGAATATCGATGCCGATGAGGTTTATCGTATTGCAGAAAAATTAAAAGATGATATTTTTGCCTTAAAAATTGCACATGCTTACTCTCCTGTAGCAGATCATATTACGTTGAGTATTGGCTGTTCTATTTTTATTCCTAAAGATATGAGTAACGCTCAAAAATTACTGAAAATGGCGGATGACATGCTTTATGTTGCCAAAGAGTTAGGACGAAATCGGGTTTCGTGCATTTCTGGTGATGATAAATCCGTGGTTTAATCCTCATCTTTGGTTGTTTTTTGTTTGCGATAACCGTTACCATTGCGCCCTAAGTTTATTTCGTAATGGAGCACGGGCGTGACCTGTCAAGTATCACCAGAAAATTACCAACAGCAATTAGATGAAAAAGTAAGCCGAGTACGTGCGCTGCTAGCCTTATCGCCGATGCAAGCAATTACTATTGCTGCTTCCCCGACAGAGCACTACCGTATGCGTGCCGAATTTCGTGTCTGGCATCAAGCGGGAGACTGGCATTATGCCATGTTCGATGTACAACATAAGCGTCCTGTTTTTATTGAATACTGCCCGATGGTAGATAAGCGTATTGCGGACTTAATGCAGCCTTTGCGTGCGCAACTCAAAGCGAATACGGTGTTATCGAACCGACTCTATGCCATTGACTTCTTAGCCAGTAGTCAGGGCGAAATTCTAGTGACGCTGATTTATAAAGAACCTTTAACTGCCGATTGGGAAACGCTGGCACGTAGCCTAGATTTGCCAGATGACGTGATGCTAATGGGGCGGTCGCGCGGTAAAAAACGTGTATTGGTGCGTGATTATGTCAATGAAACGCTGTCGTTGACTAATGGTAATAATTTTACGTTGCGTCATGTCGAAAATGCGTTTAGTCAACCCAATGCCGCTGTGAATGCGCAGATGTTGGCATGGGTAGATGCACAGTTAGATGAACAGACAAAGTATCCTGCAATATTAGAGCTGTATGGTGGTGCAGGTAATTTTACGTGGGTATTAGCGCGTCATGCACATAAGCTGCTAATGACAGAATTATCACCGCATGCCGTAAGTGCCGCACAAGATGCTTTTGCACAGGCAAGTGTTCATCATGTCACAATCGCTGCTATGAATAGCGAGCAAGTATCGCAACAGTTGTCCTTAAGTGGCGAAGGAGCGCATCTACTATGGCAGGGTCAAGCATATAACTTTAAGCTGGTGATGGTCGATCCACCTCGGGCAGGGTTAGATGATACAACCCGTGCTTTAGTGCAACGCTTTGATCAAATTTTATATGTTTCTTGTAATCCAGAAACCTTAGCCCGTGATATGCAGGCATGGCAAGATTCACACTATTTGTATTCTGTTGCTGTTTTTGATCAATTTCCTTATACCCACCACATTGAGGTGGGGGTAATGTTAGTTAAGAAATGAGCACTCGATGATACAATAGCCGCTTTACGCATAGCCAAAAGAGAGAGTGTGATGGTTATTTGGACATGGGTTGGTGCCATATTAATTGGTGTTAGTTTAGGCTTGTTGGGATCTGGTGGGTCTTTTCTGACAGTTCCTGTTTTGGTTTATTTAGTTGGCTTAGACGAAAAGGTTGCTTTTGCGAGTGCATTAGCTATCGTGGGGTTAATTAGCTTATTTAGTGCTATTGGTTATGCTCGGCGAGATCAGATTGATTGGCGCGCTGTTGTTTGGTTTGGTGTGCCAGGAATGGTCGGTGCTGTCATTGGTGCTTATATATCACGCTATGTGGCATCTTGGGTTCAGATGCTTATTTTTGCAGTGTTATTGTTATCCGCTGCGATACTAATGTTACGTCCAATTAAACTTACCGATGCCGCTCATGCGCCTAGAGCTTTTTGGCAAGTCGCACTGGATGGACTCATTGTAGGATGTGTTACGGGCTTAGTGGGTGTGGGTGGTGGGTTTTTAATCATTCCTGCATTGGTATTGTTGGGTGGTTTGTCCATGTCGCTGGCAGTAGGCACATCATTAGTGATTATTTCTATGAAATCTGCTAGTGGTTTTTGGGAGTATTTGCATGTTCTTAAGGCGTTAGAGTTGAGTTTAGATTGGGGATTAATTATTGTTTTCTCATTACTCGGTATCGTCGGCGGTTTTATTGGACAAAAATTAAATAGTCGTTTGCCTCAAGTGTTATTGCGCAAAATTTTTGCGGTGTTTTTGCTATTTATGGGTGCGTTTATTTTATGGCACAATTTACCAAAACTAATGGGAGCTTTTGCATGAAAATCAGATTAAGTTTGACAGCGTTTATTTTGGCTATGACAAGTTTATCTGTACAAGCCGATACAACGAGCGATGTGAGTGCAATGTCGGCTGTTGTGTTTGCGCAAACAACAGGATTAACGGATGCCTTTAAGCTAAGTGTCAGTGAACAACTCGTTGCTAAAAAATGGCAAATTAAAGATGGAAAATTAGCAGATGCCACATGTGGTGTTGTACCCCATACAGCCACGGTTGTTGATCTCAATCGTGATGGCAAAACAGAAGTAATTTTGTTGTTAGGTAATGAGTGTACATCGGGAAAAATTGGCAGCACAATTTATTTGTTTACACCAGAGGCAGACAATCGTATTCAGCGTCAATTGGGTTTTTCTGCAGCAGGCTATAAAACGTATCAACGTCAAGGTGAGCCGTGGGCTGATTTAGTTTTTATGGGCAATGGCGATTGTCAGCCTGTTTGGCACAATAAAAACGGACGCTATAATTTCCATCACTTATACGAAGCAAAACTAGGTGCTTGTTCAGCACCAGCGGGACATGTCGGTGAGTGATGCATTAATTCGCCCCCCAAAAGCACTAATGCGTCCGATTGGGCGAGCGATTGTGCAGCATCAAATGATTCAAGAGGGAGATAGAGTGCTGCTTGGGTTGTCGGGTGGTAAAGATTCGTTAGCCTTATTGTTGGTGCTTAAGCATTTGCAACGTCATGCCCCCATTTCTTTTGAGTTGGGGGCGTGTACAGTCGACCCTGAAATACCAGGGTTTGACCCTTCTCCCCTTAAAGACTACTTAGCATCGCTGGGCGTGCCCTATTTTTACGAAAGTCAAGGCATTATGGCACAGGCAGAAGCTTCGATGCAGGGTGATTCATTTTGCTCTTTTTGTTCGCGTATGAAGCGCGGCATTTTATATTCGCGTGCGCGTAGTGAGGGATACAATGTTTTGGCGTTGGGACAACATTTGGATGATGTCGCTGAAAGTTTATTGATGTCGCTGATGTATCAGGGTAAATTGCATACCATGAAAGCAAACTATGTTATCGATGCTGGCGATTTGCGTGTTATTCGTCCGCTGATTGGCGTGCGCGAGCGTCAAACTCGTGCGTTTGCGCAAGCAGCTAATTTACCTGTTATTGCCGATAATTGCCCCGCATGTTATAGCAAGCCGCAACAACGTGAGCGTATAAAAGCCCTATTAGCAGATGAAGAGGGACATAATAAGCAACTATTTGCCAACTTGCTTTCAGCAATGGCTCCCTTAATTAGTAATAAAGGTGCGGTGTTATTGTGAGTGAGGAACGAAAAGTCAGCTTGTTTTTAGGTTTTCTACGTTTTTGTAGTAAGTTGCCTTTGCCCATTAACCATGCTTTAGGGGTAATGTTGGGAAGTATTTATGTATTATTTCCCAGTCGAGACCGTTGTGTTGTATGGGTAAATTTAAGCATTGCTTTTCCACAACGCTCACGTTGGCAACGTCTCTTATTGTTAATTTCTTTTTTTAGAGAGCTGGGAAAAACACTGACAGAGTTAGGCATTATCTGGCTTAGTGAGCCATCGCACTTATTGTCATTAATTAAAGACATTAAAGGGCAAGCTTATATGGATGCTGCGCTTGCACAAGGGAAGGGGGTGATGTTACTCACCCCCCATTTTGGCGCATGGGACGTTATTGGGCCTGATTGG
>CAMCGI010000095.1 GCA_945874205.1 Francisella tularensis subsp. holarctica | reverse complement strand
CGATGCTGGGTAAACTAGGTTATAAGCCGACAATTGCTAATAATGGTAAAGAAGCATTGGCTTTGATGCAGGAACAAGATTACGACTTGATTTTTATGGACTGTCAAATGCCAGTAATGGACGGTTTTGAGGCAACAAGAGCAATTCGTGCTGGTATCGCTGGTGGCAATAATACACAGCTTACCGTTATCGCTTTGACAGCAAACGCTATGAAAGAGGATAAGGATGCGTGTTATGCTGCGGGGATGAGTGATTACTTAGCTAAGCCCTTACAAATGCCATTACTCATTGCAATGCTGAAGAAGCATCTGGTGGAAGTGTCCGCGCTAACGTCAAAACTGTAATCTGTTTAATGCCAGCCTCTTTTAATAAGCAGCTACAAATATGCAAAGTCGTGCCTGTTGTATAAACATCATCAATTAAGATAATACGCTCATGTCCTTGTAAGGCTTCAGGTACAACCAAAAACGCACCAGCCAAATTGTTTTGTCGCTCACTTTTAGTTAACCCTGCCTGTGCTGGCGTGTGTATACTACGAATTAATGCTTTATCCAATATGGGCAAGCTTAATGCGTTACTAACTGCTCGTGCTAGTATATAGGCAGTGTTGAATCCGCGTGTGCGTAATTTTTTGTAATGCATGGGAATGGGAATAATCGCTGTTGCATCGGGCAAGATAGATTGCAAGGTCAACCAACCGCTAAGTGTTTCGCATAGCAATCTAGCGCTACTCACTTGTTTTTGATATTTCCACTTAACGATGAGTTTTTGTACATTACCATCATAAACTAAGCAACTGTAAGCGGCTTGCCAGATAGGCGGTGTTTGCGCACAATGACTGCAAATGCTGCCGTCGTTATTAGGTAATGCACACAGCGGACAGGCAGATACAACAACATCTGCCTCACTTGCGCAAGCGGGACAAAGCTCGTCATCAATGGCAGGTGCGCGGCACAGTTGACAAGACGGTGGCAGTAAAAAACGCTCAAGCCAATGCATATTACGTGTGCAAACCTTTATCAAGTTGGGTGATACCGATTAGAATAACATTAAATTTGGCTACACATCATATAAAGGGGAAAAAAATGACATTAGGTGAAATTCGTCATGACTGGACACATCAAGAAGTAGAAGCACTACTCAATCAACCATTTAACGATCTGATGTTTGCAGCACAGACTGTACATCGACTGCATTTCGATCCTAACTCAGTACAAACTTCGACCCTATTAAATATCAAAACAGGGGGGTGTGCTGAGGATTGCTCTTATTGCTCGCAAAGCTCGCGCTACGACACAGGCTTAGACAAAGAACAAATGATGCAGTTAGATGATGTACTAACTAAGGCTCAGCAAGCTAAATTGACTGGTGCAACTCGCTTTTGCATGGGTGCAGCTTGGCGCAACCCCAATGCGAAAGACTTCGAAATGGTATTGGGCATGGTGCGTGGCGTTAAAGACTTGGGTATGGAAGCCTGCTGTACTTTGGGTATGCTCAATGACAATCAAGCCGCTCGCTTAAAAGAGGCGGGGTTAGATTATTACAATCATAATTTAGATACCTCAGAAGCATTTTATCCGCAAGTCATTACCACGCGCAGTTTTCAAGATCGGCTCGACACCCTAGAGCGTGTGCGTAACCAAGGAATGAAGGTGTGCTCGGGTGGGATTATTGGTATGGGTGAGTCATCAACTGACAGAGCACAAATGTTGCGCACCTTTGCTAACTTGGTTGAACATCCTCATTCTGTGCCGATCAATCTGCTCGTGCCAATGGAAGGCACACCACTCGCTGAAATGCGTGGTAAAACTGATCCTTTTGATTTTATTCGTGTGATTGCTGCAGCGCGCATTATGATGCCAGCCTCATATGTGCGCTTGTCGGCGGGTCGTAGCGAAATGACGGATGAAACACAGGCGCTGTGCTTTTTAGCAGGTGCTAACTCGATTTTCTACGGTGATAAACTCTTAACAGCCGATAATCCCGACTCACAGCACGACTTAATGCTATTTAAGCGTTTGGGCTTAACGCAAGCAACGAGTGGGTGTTAAATGACTTGGAAAATCCGCCTCTCTACCCGCCTAAACAACCAACGCATCTCTGGTTTATGGCGTGATCGCCCCCTAATGACCAGTGCACCAGCTGCACGCGTTCAAGTCAATGGCAAATGGCTGATTAGCTTTGCCAGTAACGATTACTTGGGGTTAGCAGCAGACAATGACCTTGCACAAGAAGCGCAAGCATTAAATCAGGGTGCAGGGTGGGGGGGCAGTAGTGCCTCGCATACCTTAGCAGGTCATCATTTACCGCATCATTTGCTCGAAGATGAGCTGGCGGATTGGTTAGGGGTCGAGCACGTTCTCTTATTTTCTAGTGGTTATCTTGCCAATTTGGCGGTACAAACCGCATTTATGCAGCAAGGTGATCGCCTAATTCACGATAAACTCAACCATGCTTCGTTAATTGATGGTGCGTTACTGTCGGGGGTGAACTTTAAGCGTTATCCTCACAACAATATGGAGGCGTTAGCACGTCGCTTGGTTCAGCCTAACGAAGGCTTAACGATGGTGGTCACTGATGGCGTCTTTAGCATGGATGGCGATGTGGTTCATTTACCAAAAATGTTAGATAAGCTAAGTGAACATGATGTGTTATGTGTTGTTGATGAAGCACATAGTTTTGGTGTTTTGGGTGAGCAGGGGCGTGGTACTTTTGCGCACTTCAATCGCACAGCAGATACAAGTGTATTGCGGGTGGGTACATTAGGCAAAGCTTTTGGTAGTAGTGGCGCATTTGTGGCAGGCTCTGGTTTGCTGATTGATACTATTGCACAGTTTGCACGTAGTTATCGTTATACAACGGCACAACCCCCTTATCAGGCAAGTTTTACCCGTGCGGCTTTACGACGTGTGCAACAGGGCGATCACTTACGCGCACACTTAAAGACACTCATTAGCTATTTTCGTGCTGGCGCAGCGGCACTCGGGCTTAAGTTGATGCCTTCTGTAACGCCCATTCAGCCCATTTTACTTAACGACAATACGCGTGCGATGCGTTGGCAGCAACAGTTATGGGATGCAGGCTTTTGGGTGCCTGCCATTCGTCCACCCACTGTGCCAGAGGGTACAGCACGCTTACGCCTATCTATTTGTGCTAATCACACGATTGAGCATATTGATGCACTCTTATCAGCCTTGGCTAACTGCCAAAAGAGGGAAAAACTTGCATGACGTTAGCGATAAAAACAATGGGGCAGGGTCGGGACTTAGTACTGATTCATGGTTGGGGTACTAATAGTAGCATCTGGCAAGAATGGGCAGTAAAAACCTTTTCAGCATATCGTCTTACCTTTATCGACTTACCTGGACATGGCAATAGTCCAGAGTTGATGATTAGCGATACCTCTGTTGTTGATGCATGGCAAAATGCACTCTTAGCAGTGATGCCAGAAAATGCGATTGTTGTCGGTTGGTCGCTTGGTGGGTTATTGGCGCAACGCATTGCCCTAACACAGCCAGAACGTGTGAGTGCATTACTTCTGATTGCTACTAGTCCTTGCTTTGTACAAAGAACTGACTGGTTGCCTGCTCTAGAAGCATCGCTATTTTCCCGTTATTTAACAGAGGTTGTCACACAAACACCTAGCTTACTTAACTCATTTACTGCTTTGCAGACCTTAGGCAGTGCGCACCCTAAGCAATTATTAAAACAACTATTAGCACTGAGCAACACACAGTTAGCCTGTCATTATCAGTCACTTAAACAAGGCTTATTATTGTTGGAAGAACTCGATTTACGTACACAGCTAATAGGAATTTCGATGCCCACACTGTGGTTATTAGGTGGACAGGATGCCATCGTCCCTGATACCTTGGCGCAAAGCTTGCCTAGTTTGCAGCCACAAGCACAGATTCAAGTCATTGCACAATCAGGACATATTCCTTTTTTATCGCAAGCACAGATGACGACACAAGCAGTTCAGACTTTTTTGCAAGGAATTGCATATGATTGATCGTAGTGCTGTTCGTCGTCATTTTAGTCGTGCGTCTTCCTCTTATGATGCGGCTGCTATTTTGCAAAAAGAAGTGGCGAGTCGATTAGCAGAGCGTTTGCCGCTGCTTAAAATAAAACCAGAACGCATTGTCGACTTGGGGGCGGGGACAGGCTTCTTATCACAACATATTCAAGTGCATTATCCACAAGCACAGCTATTGGCAGTAGATTTGTCTGAGCAGATGCTGATTCAGTATCGACATAACCTGAAACAAAATGCGAGTTGGTGGCAAGCACTAAATCCGTTTAGCCCATCTAAAAATATTCATGTTATTGTTGCTGATGCTTATCAATTACCATTTACAGATGCCAGTGTTGATTTATTGGTTTCGAGCTTAATGTTGCAATGGTGCGATGACTTACCCGCTGTCTTAGCAGAGTGCCGCCGTGTACTCAAACCTGATGGCGTATTTTTTATTGCCAGCTTAGGACCCGATACCCTAAAAGAGATTCGTAGCGCGTGGCAGACAGTAGATGGGCATTCAGAGCAACACCTGCTCAATTTTGCCGATATTCATGATTTGGGTGATGCTGTTTCCCATTCTGGTTTTGCCGACCCTGTGCTTGACGTTGAGCGCATTACACTCACTTACAGCACAGCACGCACAGCACTTGAGGATCTAAAGCATATTGGTGCAACCAATGCCAATAAAGGACGTGGCGCAGGCTTAATGGGTAAAGGGAAATGGTTACGATTTTTACAAGCTTACAACGCACAATCTTTGGCAGATGGGCGAATTCCAGCTACCTTCGAGGTGGTTTATGCGCACGCCTTTGCAGGACATTTGCCACAGCATCAGTCATTAGATGGGGTTGTTAGCGTGCCGATTACTCAAATTAAGCGTTGGTTGCCAGTATCGTAACAATCTGAGTTCGACATGAAAATAGCGTTAACATAATGATGAAAAAGCGTAACCATGAGTCTACTACTATCTCGTTCCATCTTAAAAAATACTTTGCCTTACGAGGCGTTAGAACCTTATAATAAAAATCTTAAACACAAAATACGGAAGGAAATGCAAAAGTGAATAGCGACGCACTTCGCAATGATGCTGTTTTTATAGCTATTTTTGGTGAGAATGGCTTAATAGACATGGATGATAAAGCCTTCGCAGAATATCTCAAACCCAAAAATAATGACTTAAAAATTGAATCATTAGATTGGGACTGGGCAAAAAAACAAGTTGGCATCACTGCATAATGCGATTCCCTGACGATCTAATCGAGATTCTTGAGAAAAAATTCCTAGGATTTGATGCTGACTTTTCTGGTAACTGGAAAGAGATTCTTAAACAAGAATACGCATGGCATAAGAGCAAAATTAAGACTGATATGGGTATTATCCATTCTGATGACGATCGCATGGATCGGCATAAGATTGCACCATCAATGCCGCTCATCGCTGAAAGCAACGCCAGAGAACGGATAAGACTCAACTGATCAAATTAGCTACAATTTGAATTATAAATCCTGTAGTCAAAAACCCCAAACCAATCCATATGTATCTATTACGTTTGTTTAACCATCTTTGGTATTCCTCCGTCTCTGCTGGGACTTGATTAACAGCAATCATATCAAAAACAATGCTGTGGCTTTCCTTAAATTGGGAACCCTTATATTGATTCACAACTTCTATGCAACAAACCAAGCCCCAACAATGTCAAACAGCAGACCAATAATATTAAGGCACGGTTCTAAGCAGGAAATATTTGTTTCAAAAAACATTCTTTACATCCCCATCCCAAAACTTGGATCAGATTTTTGCTCTAAACCGAGCACTTTGCGGATGCATGGAATGTTATTAACACCACATTTCGCAACCGCGTCAGCTAACTCATCATCGTTGGCATTAGGAAAAGCAACACGCAAACCTTCCAAAGTAATACGAATATCTTTAGCCGAATGACCTACTGCGCTAACCAATACACGCAGCAGATGTTCTGAACATTGCAGTGATTTAGTCCAATCTTTGACTTCATACGGCTCTTTTAAACCAATCAACTTAGCATCTTGTTTTATTTTTGTTAAATCATCTGACATGTTATTGCTACCTTTACTTATTGTACAAAATCGCACAACAGATATAACAATAGCATGCGTTATTTTCAAGTCGTATTCAATCGTACTATCAGACTAATGCTTGACCTGCTCCTCTAAGTGCTTAATTATGCACTCAATACCGATAGCTTCGTTTTGAGTTTTTTTAATGCTGCGCTCTCGATTTGACGGATACGCTCTAAAGATATACCAAACTGCACAGCCAAATCAGCAAGCGTTGCTTTGTCATCACGTAAGATGCGCGCTTCAATAATTTGTTGCTCTCGTGGTGTTAAACTCGCCAAAGCAGTACGAACGAGTGCAACCTGATTGCGCTCTTCCTCTTCATCGATAGCCAATTGCTCTGGCATTGCGCGCTGATCAACGAGCGTTAGCTGTGGTACATCATCTTCATTATCATCGTTAGGCACAGCGACAGACACATCAGGCGATGATAGACGCATGTCCATTGCTAACACTTCTTCTGGCTTTACACCTAGCTCTTGTGCAATACGAATTGCTTGCGTGTGCGTGACTGCATCAAGCGTGTCTTTATGGCTGCGTAGCTTAAAAAATAATTTTCGCTGTGCTTTAGTGGTAGCAATTTTGACCATACGCCAATTACGTAAGACGTATTCATTGATTTCAGCACGAATCCAATGACTAGCAAAAGTCATTAATCGTACGCCAGCACCAATATCAAAGCGTTTGACAGCTTTCATCAGTCCGATACTACCTTCTTGCAATAAATCAGCTTCAGGTAGTCCGTAACCTTTATAACCACGAACAATGGGCACAACGTGGCGTAAATTACAAAGCACAAGCTGTTCAGCAGCACGTAAATCTTGATGTTCATGATAGCGACGTGCTAATTCAATTTCCTCTTCGGCACTTAGTAACGGTAGCGCCCGAATAAGACGAAGATAACCATTAAGATCATTGGTAGGGTCGGTTAAGGCGAGTGCTTGTGCAGCAGCAGTTGTCCTAGTTGACAGGTCTTTATGATTCATAAAGCTGAGTCTCCTATAATAAATTACTTACTATTTCATTCTAAAAAACAAAAGCAACACGCGTCAAGCACGTGCTGCCTTTTTCATTGTTACTGATTTTGTTTTTTCTCATCGACTGGTAGGGT
>CAMCGI010000094.1 GCA_945874205.1 Francisella tularensis subsp. holarctica | reverse complement strand
TAGGGGGTACTGAGTCGGTATTAGATTCCCTAGATATGTCTGATGCTTTCGACTTAATGCGTTTGCAAAAAGAAGATTTACTTGCCTCATCTGATGAAGCGCCCGTGATTCGTTTCTTAAATGCGACCCTAAGCGAAGCGATTAAACGTAAAGCCTCCGATATTCATTTAGAACCCTTTGAAGATTATCTGCGAGTACGTTTTCGGATGGATGGTATTTTGGCAACGGTGTTAGAGCCGCGAGCCGCTTTTGCACCCATGTTGATTTCGCGCTTAAAGGTCATGGCGCGCTTGGACATTGCTGAAAAGCGGTTGCCGCAAGATGGACGAATTGCCTTGCAATTAGGGTCGCGGCTGGTCGATTTGCGCGTTTCTACTTTGCCTTCGCATTATGGTGAGCGTGTGGTGTTGCGTTTATTAGATAAGAGTGCAGGGTTATTAGCATTAGATCAATTAGGCATGCCGCCTGCTGTCTATAAGGGTGTTACTGACTCTTTAGCGAAAGCGCATGGGATTATTTTGGTGACAGGCCCTACGGGGTCTGGTAAAACAACGACGCTTTACGCTGCCCTATCCCAGCTTAATGATGTACAACGTAATATCATGACCGTTGAAGACCCGATTGAATATGAGCTTCATGGGGTGAGTCAGACTCAAGTTAATCTCAAAACAGATATGACTTTTGCGCGTGGTTTGCGTGCCATTTTACGTCAAGATCCTGATGTGGTGATGGTAGGCGAAATTCGTGACGGCGAAACAGCTCAGATTGCTGTTCAGGCTTCTTTAACAGGACATTTGGTGTTATCAACCTTGCATACCAATACCGCTATTGGTGCGATTACGCGCTTGCGTGATATGGGGGTTGAACCTTTTTTGTTGGCATCATCCTTGGTGGGTATTTTGGCGCAACGACTAGTGCGTCGTTTGTGCCCGAGTGTTCGCCTCGAGCGAATCGCGGATGAAGCCGAATGCAAACTGCTGAATGTGCCTTTTATGCCAGCCGTTTCTATTTTTGATGCAGGTAGTAGCGATGATTGCCCCTCTGGTTTTGCAGGAAGAATGGCAGTTTATGAATGGGTGGCAATAGATGAAACAGTACGGCATTTGATTCATAGCGGCGCGAGTGAGCAAGCACTAGAAGGATATGTACGCTCGCAAGGCATGATGAGTTTGCGCGATAATGGCTTTGCGCAAGTCTTGGCAGGTAAGACAACATTAGAAGAAGTATTGCGTGTGACGCAAGGATAAGAAAACGCGCCAATTCTTTTAGTAAAGATTCAACAATATTGGTTGCAGGTAAGTTTTTGCTAATTTGCATAAACCAGATCCCGCGATTTGCTCAAAATCGTGATATGTCTCCTTAACGTTTTACCATGCCCCCCTATCTCATGAAAAATAATTCAATCCACTTTCAAAAAAACGACACAACCTGTCGTAGCTGTGTCGTACACTCTGCTCAGAATAACGCAATAAAATCTTTTTGGATACGAAAACTAGATTGCTGATAATGTGCAATATTGGATTTTGCGCATCATTGAGCCGAAGAAGATGATGGATGCATTAATGGTACAATCAGAATTATTTACTCAATACAATAGGAACATATTGAAATGTCCACTTTAGCAACGACAGTCCTCAATACACAGACCCCGATTACTGAAATAGAGCCAATCGATTTTTCAGTTGCTTTAGCTGACAATCATCGTCAGGCAGTAGCCGCTTTTAATCAGTTGGACTATCGCTTTTTTCAGATTAAAGAAATTCCTGAAGAGAAGTCGAGTCAATATCGTTTAGCGATGGCAAACGTCTTATCGGGCTTGCAAAAGCCAAATCAATCGGTTGTTTATATGCTTTCGGGTACTAAGAAAGGGGTTAGTTTGCATGTCGGTGTAGCATCAACGGATGCTTCAGATGGTATTTCTGATGCAGGTAACGCACTTAAATATTCTTTTGAAGGCAATTTTTTAGGGGCGCAGCTTGAAAAAGTAACGCAGGTTGAGCAGCTCAAAATGAGCAAGCATTTGGGCTTTATTTCTGGTGTGCCATCGTTTAATGAAGATGAAAGCGCGTCAGGTGGTGAGGATGTTCAGGGTATTGAGCGTCTGGTCAACAGCCTATTGGCTGAAACGTGGCAATTAGTCATTGTTTCGCAAGCCGTTAGTGCTGCCGATATTCGCCAACAAATTAGCCAACTTTATGAGATTTCAACTGAATTATCGCAACACCTTAAATTTTCGGTGCAGCAATCGGAAAATAAGGGCTGGCAAATGAGCAAAACAGAAGGCACTTCTGATAGCGATACCAAGGGTACTTCTCGCAATGATAGTCGAAGTAAATCTGAAGGAGTGTCAGACACCAAAGGTCATAATACGGGTACAAACAACTCTTCTGGTACTAGCTCAAGTGGCAATAGTTCAAGCAAATCAACCAATGAGGGTAAAAATATTTCTGTAGGAACGGGAACTTCCACTTCAAAAACAACAGGTACAAGCGATTCTCACACACTCGGGCATTCTGGTGGCGATAGCACCACGTTATCGCGTGATCGGCTGAATAAAAAGTTTGAAGCTTTGCACGAGTACATCAATGAAACGCTATTAAAACGCTACTATTTAGGACAGACTAAGGGGCTATTTAAAACAGCCATTTATGTCAGTGCCGAAACACAGGCTATTTATGATCGCTTGACCAATGGTGTGTTAGCATTATTTCAAGGTAATCAAGCGAGCATGATTCCGATGCAAGCCCATCATCTACCAGAACAGTCTAATGCCTCGTTGGCTTCGCTATTGTCTTTTAAACAGATGAATGCGCCCAAAGATGAACACTGGCAAAGTAATGCTTTATTGCAAGGAATTCCCTTTGATGCAGCACAAAAACGGATGTTTGCAGCAACCGCTATTACGACACGAGAACTTGCCTTAATCGCAGGTATGCCGAGCATTGAGTTGCCAGGTTTAAAAATTCGTAAAAGCGTGGATTTTGCTGTTAATGTCCCCGATGTTAAAGAAGATTCGGCACTAGTATTGGGTGGTATCATTCAGCATGGTCGTTTGTTGAGCGAGATTTCAGAAGACTATAAAGTAAGCTTAGACAAGCAAGACTTTAATAAGCACATCTTTATTTGTGGGGTAACAGGTTCTGGTAAAACCACGACTTGTATGCGTTTGTTATTAGAGTCTCACTTACCTTTTATGGTTATAGAACCCGCCAAAACAGAATATCGTGCCTTACATGCACAAAATCAAGATATTGAATACTATGCCATTGGGCGAGAGGATTTAACCCCTTTTCGTCTTAATCCGTTTGAGTTGGTTAAAGGCGAGCAATTAGCAGGTCATGTTTCGATGCTTAATGCCACGCTTGCCGCTGTTTTTCCAATGGAAGCGGCGATGCCCTATATGGTCGAAGAAGCCATTATTAATGCTTACAAAGAAAAAGGTTGGGATATTCATAGCAACGAAAACTATTTTACCGATGACCCTTGGCAAACAGGGGCTAATGTATGGCCTACTTTTTCGGATATGATTAAAGAATTAGACGCGGTGATTAACTCTAAGGGGTTAGGAAAAGAGTTTGAAGAAAAATATCGCGGTTCTTTGGTGGCGCGCTTTACCAATCTAACACTTGGTACAAAAGGACGGATGCTCAATACTAGCCATTCGATGGACTTTGACCTGTTACTCGATAAAAAAGTGGTCATCGAACTAGAAGAAATTAAAGATGAGCAAGATAAAGCCTTGTTGATGGGCTTGATTATTGTTCGTTTGGCGGAGTCGATGAAGCATCGTCATCGCAAGGACAATAACTTCCGTCATCTGACGCTGGTTGAAGAAGCACACCGTTTGTTATCACGTATTGAACCAGGGGATGCGGGCAGTAAAAAACTCGGTGTTGAGATGTTTGCCAATTTGTTGGCGGAAGTACGTAAATATGGCGAAGGTTTAATCATTGCCGATCAGATTCCGAATAAGCTTGTGCCCGATGTCATGAAAAATACCAATACCAAAATTGTACACCGCTTATTTGCTGCCGATGACCGAGATGCCATTGGCGATACCATGTCGCTCAATGATGAGCAAAAGGATTTTTTACCGCTACTTAAAGTGGGCGAAGCGATTGTTTATGCAGGTGGATGGCACGCGCCTGTATGGGTGAAGGTAACCGAATCGCAAAACACGACTGGAAAGGTCATTGATGAAGACTTAATTAAAACACGCGGCAAGCAGCAATTATGGCAACAACGATATCGTTTATTACCGCGCTTAAGTACGCATGAGGGATGGGATGAAGCCGCTTTAAGTGATTTTTTACGTGATGGTGTGAGTATGCTTAATCGGTTTTTGAAGCTTAAGATAATTTCGGATACAGATATGGTTGTTAAGCTGCATAGCGTTCTACAAAAAGGATTATTATCTTGGTCTCAACGCTTAGATATTGATATGCAAGGACTGGCTGGGCGTTTAGCAGATTTGCTGATTGATGTGGTAGGTGTTGATGATTCGTCCGACTTTTATGATGGGGTTGTAAAAGTATTGCTTGCTTTATCTGAGTCTTTGCAGGCATACAAGGATGTTATTGCCAATCGTCAGGTAAAAAATGCCTTGGCTCAATTAACACAAGATTCAATTTAAGTTCAATTTATAGGAGTAGATATTATGGGTTTTTGGTCATCTGTTGGTAGCTTTTGTTCTGGTGTAGCATCATCAATTGGTGGTGCACTTAGCTCTGCACTCTCTGCCATTTCACCTGTATTAGGTATGGGGCTAGAGGTTATTAAGGCGGTAGCTCAGGTTGCACATACTGTTTTAACTGCTTTAGGTATTATTCAACCAGAAGAAAAAATAGACGACTTGGGCGATCGCGTCAATCAAGCCGCCGAAGCTGGCATCAAACCAGAGAACTATGAAAAGTTCGATGATTATGTGCAAGCCATTCGTAGTTTTGATCTTGACCCTGAAAAATCTAAAAAAACAACTGAAACAGAAAAGCTGGCTTCTGGATTAGGGTTTGCTAGTCTTGCTTTAGAAGATAAATACAAAGGGTCGGATGCTGGTAATTTGGCAAATATATGGAATTTGGTAGCTAAAAATCCTGAATATTTTAGCGCCGAAAAGATTGGTAGTTTGTTGTCTACCACACAAGACATTAAATCTATTGCTGATTACTTTGACAATAAACTCAATACTAAGGATGCCTTGGTTGCCGAACAAAAACTATTTAATACTGAAAAATCATTATCTCCCGAAAAAACAGATAATGCCATTTATGCCAGTATTGATGTGGCAAAAGCAAATCATAACAGAATGGAATAAGGAGTCGTTATTATGGGATTTTGGTCATCGATAGGATCAGCATTTGGATCATCTACATCTAGTGTTTCTTCTTCTTTTTCTTCTGATAGTAAAGTTGAAGCCAAGCCTGAAAAGTTTGAAAAATACGACGAAATGTTGAAAGACATTCAAAACTTTGACTTAGAACCAACCAAGACAAATGGCAGTCATGAAGTTATTGACATTCAGCCCATCAAAAACTCTACTAGGAAAAAACAACCATGAAACATCAAATCATTATTTTCGCTATCGACGATAGCTACACCTGTTTTCATCATGACCAAAAAAACTGGCATCTTGAAAAAATCGAAGGTGAGCAGTGGGTGTCAAATACGAACAAGAGTCTTGTTAATATCATCGATATTATGAAAGATCGCTTAGATGTTAAAGATTTTTCGGAAGTTGAGGTGCAGTTAATTGTCGATGCCAGTGCAACGAATCAACTCAGTAAAGGCATTGATAAACTTAATGCCATCGCTTGCCAAAGTTTTCAGCTATTGCGCTGGGAACCCATCAAAAAACGAACACAAGCCTTAGCAGGTAAAGCAATAGAAAAACATGACACCGATAAGCTACTGACTTTTGTCTGCCCTTTAATCGAAAACACCTTTCATTATCAAGATGAAGCCCTAGATGCGGAACGTCAACGAGCATTACTCGATCATAAAACAGATATTGAATCGATTCGTAAGGAGTCGATTCAGTTATTACACGAAAAAGAAGCTTTGCAGGCACAAATCAATGCCTTAAAACAACCAGAAATGACTTATCTGGTTACCTTTTTACCTGCTATTTTTGAAAACTTCTTTTTGCATGTTGCACCACAAGACTTGGCTTTATTGGCAGGGAGTCTAATAATTCCTAGTGTTCAAACACCTTTTACCGAGCCAGATGCCCATACCTTGCAAGGTTTAAAAAAGAAGCTACAAAGCTTACCAGAAGCAAGTCGTCAACAAGTCATCGACTTTGCGCAGCAGTTACCGCAAAGACATAAACTCAAAGTGCGTAAAGAAATGCAATCTTTGATGGAGGATGACTAAGTCATGAGTAAACATGATAAAAAAGACGATAAAAAAAAAGATAAAGCTGCTAAAAAAGATAAAGGTGAAAAAATCATGACACAGACACGACCCGATGATAGCGACAAGCAACCAGAAAACCTGCCAATACCAGCAGACACAGTAACAGAAGTAGCAACAGAAGCCCCACAGTCTGTGGTAGAGCCAGCGCAACAATCCCCTTTAAACAATGAGGAACTCATTATGCTCAGAAAACTCATGACCGCACTTTGTGGCTGCCAAGACAACAGCAATAACACTGCAGCGCAGGTAATTTATAAAGACAAAATTGTCTATCAGGACAAAATTGTGTATCAAGATCGCATTGTCGAAAAAGAAGTCATCAAAAAAGTTGATGTGATTAAAGAAGTCGAAAAGCGAGTAGAGGTGAAGGTTCACGACCCCTTGCGTGACGCGCTTGCCAATAGCTTTGACTTGCTAAAAATTGTGCAAAATGATAGTGAGCTCAACCGCCAATGGTTAGCCAATGCGCAAACAGAGGCACAACAACTGATTAAAGTCACCGCCATTTTATCGCAATGGGATCAGATTAGTTTGTTGTGGGAAAAACTCGCCAGCCGATGTAAAGAACAAAAACGTCCACCCACTCAGGACGAATCAACCTTATTACAAGCAGCAGTTGCTACCTATAATCTCACGCTCAATAACCGTCAGGCAGCCCTAAAAGACGTGGATATTGGCATTAGCTACGATTACGAAAAACATCAGCGCGGCACCGCTACAGGCGATAAAGTCACAGCGGTATGGTTGCCAGCGTTGGTCAATGCAGGTGGAAATACCATACAAAAACCATTGGTTGCAACCAGTAGTTAACCTTGTATTG
>CAMCGI010000093.1 GCA_945874205.1 Francisella tularensis subsp. holarctica | reverse complement strand
AGTCGTTATCAAGGTGCAATTCGTGATGCCGCTGAAGATGATTTAGCACGTTATAGCGCGAGGCTGTTTAGTGCCAAAGAGATTCAAGATATTTTTGAGTAGTGATTACGATGTCAGACAACACACCCTACAGCCACGATAAGAGTTATAAACGCCTCTTTTCATCGCCCGAACTGGTACAACAGCTGGTTGAGGGTTTTGTTGATCCTGATATTGCTCGCTTGTTAGATTTTTCGACCCTAGAAAGAGTTGAGGGTAGCTATATCACCCCAACAATGAAAAACCGAGAAAGTGACATTGTTTGGAAAGTGCAAGCAGGCAACACGATAGTTTATTTATATCTGCTGTTAGAATTTCAATCGACAGTCGATCATGCCATGCCTGTACGCATGATGCTTTACATTGCCGCCTTGTATGAACAACTGATTAAGACGAACCCACAGGCAGGTCTGCCACCAGTTTTACCCATTGTGCTTTATAATGGCGACAATAAATGGACAGCAAAAACCAGCATTCAAGACTTGATGCCCACTTATCCACAAGCATTAGCCCCTTATCAACCACAATGCAATTACTTGCTGATTGATGAAAATAGCTATGCACAGCATGAGTTAGAAAGTGTACGCAATTTTGTTGCTGGTGTTTTTGCCATTGAAACCGCCAAAACACACGCTGATTTCATCAATGCGATTCATCACTTACAGCGTTTGGCAAAAGAAAATAACGAACTGAGCGTGGTCATTCAAACCATCGAAGCTTGGTTGAGTATGAAGTTACACCATAAATTCCCTGATATTCAGGTTGATGATATTAATTTATGCGAGGAAACAGGTATGTTAGAAACGAATATTGATCGTTGGTATGAGCAAGCTTATAGCAGCGGTGTGCAACAAGGGATTAGTCAAGGCATTAGTCAGGGTATCAGTCAGGGCATCAGTCAGGGCATTAATAGAGGCAAAGCACTGCTGTTAGAGCAAATGATTGGCATGAGATTTCCTAATGCTGATTTGAGTTGTTATCAAGGTGCAATTCGTGATGCCGCTGAGGATGATTTAGCACGTTATAGCGCGAGGCTGTTTAGTGCTAAAGAGATTCAAGATATTTTTGAGTAGTAATGCTTAACAAGCAGTTGTTGAGTGAATTCGCGTTTTAAAATTTTGTCGCGATAAAATGAACGCCTATACAGTGTTGTTTGGGTATACTGTTCAATCGTCTCTCTTCATTATGATATAATCACGCCCATGAACTACTTACACCATTACCACGCAGGCAACTTTGCCGATGTCTTTAAACACCTGATCTTATTAGAACTGGTATCTTTTATGCAACGTAAGGACACGCCTTTAGCGATGTTCGATACTCATGCAGGGGCGGGCATGTACGATTTGACTGCTACGCCTTCGCAAAAAACAGGCGAGTGGAAGGCGGGTATTGGTAAGCTATGGGGAAGTAAAGACCCTGACTGGCAGCCATTGCTATCCATTATCGAGTCAATTAACTCAGATGGTAAATTACAGTATTATCCTGGTTCTCCTTTGTTATTAGCAGAGCATTTGCGTATTGTAGACACGTTAACAGCGTGTGAAACATCAGATGGTCCAATGAAGCATTTGCGTACCAATTTGGGTAATGAGCGTCGCATTCATTTACATCAACGAGATGGTTATGAAGCACTATTAGCATTACTGCCCCCCAAACATGCCAAGCGTGCGCTTATTCATATTGATCCCCCTTTTGAGCACGATGATTACGCACATTTGTACGATACCGTTCCTAAGGCGTTACAACGCTTTCGTCAGGGTGTTTTTGCGATTTGGTATCCTGTTAAAACACGTGCAAGTGCTTTACCGTTCGTTAATAAAATGCGTGCATTGGTTGGCGATGACGAAAAAGTGTTGAATTTGAGCATTATGACAGGGCTCGAAAATACGCTTGCGATGAACGGTACAGGCATGCTGATTATTAATCCGCCGTTTGGTTTTGAAGCACATATCAAAAAACGTATTGTTAAGTTAGAAAAAATTCTAAAACAAAATTAAACGTATTTCGCTGTTTAGTCGATGGGAAGTGATTATGTCAATTATCGAAACAAGTAAACTGGGACAAAAAACGCTCTATCCAGCAGCCTATAATCCTAGCTTGTTATTTGCTGTTCCACGTAGCGAAAATCGTCAACATCTTGCTCCCTGTCCACTACATGGCGTGGATATATGGACGGGCTATGAGTTGTCATGGCTCAATGAAAATGGCGTGCCACAAGTTGCCATTGCAGAGTTTAGTATTCCTGCTAATAGTCTTAATATTATTGAGTCTAAGTCGTTTAAATTATATCTTAACTCACTCAATGCACATTATTTTAGTTCTGCAGAGGTAATGATGACTCAGGTAACTGCTGACTTATCACATTGTGCAGGTGCTATTGTGGCAATGCGCTTGCATGAGGTGGATAACTTGCCAATGGGTACACTCTCTGGGCAGTGCTTAGATCGTTTACCGATCGTTATCGATTGTTACACCCCTGATGTACAGTTATTGCAAGCGGGTTCAGATTCAGGTAATAAAGCGTGGCATAGTCATTTACTTAAGTCGAATTGTCCTGTTACCAGTCAGCCAGACTGGGGAAGTATTATGATTGAAATGCAGGGTAATTCTTTGCCTACAGAAGAGAGTTTATTAGCTTATCTTGTGTCTTATCGTAATCATCAAGGCTTTCATGAGCATTGTGTCGAAAGTATTTATGCCGACTTGTGGCAAGTATTTCAACCAGAGTCTTTATTGGTTTATGCACGCTATGTACGTCGTGGGGGATTAGATATTAATCCATGGCGCAGCAGTAAAGCACACCATCCTGTTTGGGTTGATATGCCACGTTTAGCGAGACAATAGTATCGTTATCTTGTTATGGCGTAAAAAAACACAATCATTATGACCCCTATTTTACTTGAGTGTTTACTCTTTATTAGCCTAGGCTACCTACTTAAACGGGTTGCTCCTTTGGGGTTTGAGCCAGAGACTACACGTAAAGCAATCATTTCTTTAATTTATGTTTTGTTATTACCTGCACTGGTTATTAAATCATTATGGGTGTCGCCACCAGAACTGATCCGTTGGCAGATTAGTGCTACTGTTGCCTTAACAATTATTATTACAGCAAGCTTAATCTGGCTTATTTATCGCAAGCTCACAACGAATACGGCTACCTTAGGTGCAATCATATTAGCTGGTAGTTTAACAAATGCGACTTATCAAGGATTGCCCATTTTAACGGATCAATTGGGTGCATTAGGGACAGCTATTGCTATCCAATATGACTTTTTTGCCCAAACGCCCTTATTATTAACGCTAGGAATCGTGTTAGCACGAAAATTTGGACATAGTGCAGATACGTCAGAACACTGGTTCTCAACTCTAATTAAAGTGCCTGCATTATGGGCAGCTGTTATCGGGTTAATGCTCAATCAGTTGTTAGTGCCGCCAACAGAACCGCTTATTACCTGGTTAACCCATTTGAGTAATCCTGTCATTCCCCTGATGTTAATCAGCATTGGATTAGGATTGAGGTTAGAGAGTATTCATGCAAAAGATCTCCCATTTCTTGCACCTATCGTTTTTATTAAATTATTGATATTACCTGTTATCATCATTATCATTGCTCAAGCGTTCATGCTATCACCCGACGTGATTACGGGGCTTGCGTTAGAAGCAGGTATGTCGAGTATTGTCATTGCCATTGTTGTGTGTGACCGTTATCATTTGGATACGAATAAATACATAGAGATTGTCACCATTACCTTACTTCTTAGCTTAGTAAGTTTGCCACTGTGGAAGTGGTTATTAACTTAGTACTACATAATGTATTACACAATAAATAAACGGAAAATTTAATGCAGGCTACATCAGTACATCCTATCGATGATTTGGCAATGCTGCCAGAAGAAAAGCGTGCTGCCAGTTTAATGGCTGCTTTATATGCTAGTAGAATGCTGGGCATGTTTATGATTTTGCCTACCTTTGCATTATTTGCTCAGGGAGAGTTTACTAACGTTACTAGCTTAATGATCGGGTTAACCATCGGAATTTATGGGTTAACACAGGCAATGTTACAGTTACCGTTTGGTATGTGGTCAGATAAGATTGGGCGTAAACCTGTCATCGCATTGGGCTTAGTATTGTTTGCAATCGGTTCGGTGCTGTGTGCCATTGCACCAACCTTAGAATGGATGATGGTAGGCAGAGCATTACAGGGAGCAGGGGCAATTTCAGCGGTATTAATGGCATTGCTTGCTGATTTAACGCGTGAGACGGTGCGCTTACGTGCGATGTCGTTGGTGGGTATGACCATTGGGTTATCGTTCACGGTATCTTTAGTGGCAGGTCCTGCATTGGACTCTGTTATTGGGGTAAGAGGTATTTTTTGGTTGACGGCATTCATGGCGATGATTGGTCTTATTGTGCTTTATACGCTGGTACCCAATCCCCCTCCCAAATATTTTAGTCGTGATGTACAAGCTGATACGGCATCGTTAGGCATTGTATTGCACGATAAAGCATTATTGCGTTTGAATTTTGGTATTTTTAGCTTACATTTGTTATTAACCGCATTATTTATTGCAGTGCCTTTGGCATTAGTACAATCGGCAGGACTAGATAAAATGAATCATTGGCAGGTTTATTTGCCAGTGATGTTAGTATCCTTTGCGTTGATGGTTCCCTTTATTATCATTGGTGAAAAGCGTGCTAAATTACGCCCTGTTTTCTTAATTTCAATTGCACTGATTGGTTTGTCAGAGTTGGTATTGTGGGGTGGCCATGATAGTTTGTGGTTAATTGCGCTGGGGTTGCTCATTTTCTTTACAGGCTTTAATGTCATGGAAGCCAGTTTACCGTCATTAATTGCTAAGTTTGCACCTGCACATCTTAAAGGTACTGCTAGTGGTGTCTATGCAACCAGTCAGTTTTTGGGTAGTTTTGTTGGTGGTGTTGTCGGTGGTGGACTATTAGGATGGGGTGGGTTTGATGCTGTTTTTCTGGCGGCGGTTGCGTTAACATTCGTGTGGTTTGCTATTGCGTGGGGTATGGGTAATCCTGATCGTTTATCGAGCTTTGTTTTGCCATTAATGCCAGAATATGCTCAAGATAAGCTTGCTACAACACGCGAATTAATGAAAATAGAAGGTGTTCGTGAAGCTTGGGTTGATGAAATTGGCTCTCGTGCTTATATGAAGATTGACCGCAGCCTAGTAGATGAGGCATCATTAATTCGTTGGGCAAGTCGCGCCTAGTTTTTTATAGTATGTAAAGTATTTTTAGTGTTAGGAGATTATGTTATGCGTGGTGTAAATAAAGTTATTTTAGTAGGGACATTAGGTAAAGATCCAGAGGTGCGTTATACCCCCAATGGTAATGCAATTGCTAATTTAAATGTAGCAACATCGGAGCAATGGACAGATAAACAAAGCGGTGATCGTCAAGAAAAAACAGAATGGCATCGTGTGGTTATTTTTGGTAAGTTGGCAGAAATTGCAGGTCAGTATCTTAAAAAAGGCAGTCAGGTTTATTTAGAAGGTAAATTGCAAACACGTAAGTGGCAAGATCAGTCAGGTCAAGATCGTTACAGCACCGAAATAGTGCTCGATGTGAATGGTCAAATGCAGATGCTTGGTGGTCGTAATGATCAACGTGGTGGTACAGATAGCATGGATCCAAGTAATGATACGTGGGGTGGAAATGCAGGTGGTTATGGCGGTCGCGTTAGTCCAGCAGCTCAGAGTCGTACTAGTCCTTCAGCACCTGTTGCATCAAGTGCACAAACTGTTACGCCTTTTTCGACTGGTAGTAATTTTGATGATGATATTCCTTTCTGACCTACACCTGCTAGTTGTTTGTAAAGTTTAGTTAGTTAGTAGCCTGTTTTTACAGGCTATTTTTTTAACTTATCTTTTATTTTTTGTAAAGTTTATTTGTGTTGTTTTGGTTTATGTGGTACATTTGTTTTTGTAAATAATTATATTGTTTAGGTAAGTGTATGGCAAGTCTGTCTATTCAAACTATTATCAAGTCGAATGGTGAACGTTATTGTTTGCTTGTAGATTCAATAACAGGTTTGCCGTTGTTCTATCCTAATCTTTTCATGACAACGCAGATTAGAAACGCTTCCCTTTCATTTTCGGCAATGGAGTCTGCTTTGGTGGCAATTTCTGTGCTGCTTAGATTTGCCGAAGACGCGAAAATCGATTTGAATGAAAGATTCGGCCGAATGGATTATTTGTTGATGCATGAGGTAGAGGCGTTAGCTGATTATTGTCAGTTGAAATTAAGGAATACTGCAGATAAGTCTCGAAAAATAGTTTCAATTGCTCATAAAAAAGAAAGACTAGTTGCTAGTCAAACTACTTACGTTCGGCTTACACACATTGTCCGTTATTTTATGTGGTTGGCGTCGATTCTCTCGCCTCGCCTTGCTAAAGATGACAATGATCGTCTAAGTAAAATGATTGAAATGATCAAAGCAAGAAGACCTGTTAAAAAAGGCAGGAACGATGGGGTTAATCAGAAAGGACTAACTGATGCTCAGATCGATGTCCTGTTTGAGATATTCAGGCCAGACTCGGAATTGAATCCTTTTGATCGGCGTGATGTTTGTGTTCGTAACCGACTTATATTTTTAATGTTGTTTCATTTGGGTATTCGCTCGGGTGAACTGTTGAATATTAGAATTCGAGACATAGATTTTGCGAGTAATCAAATAGTGATTGCTAGGCGAGCGGATGATAAATCCGATCCAAGACAAGATCAACCGTTAGTTAAGACACTCGATAGACGTTTGCCTGCTAAGGACACGCTCATGCAGGAAATTCATGATTACGTTCTTAAGTATAGAAAGTCAGTTCCAAATGCGCAGCGCCATGACTTTTTGTTCGTAACGCATAAGCCAGGTCCAACTGTAGGGCAACCTATTTCAAAATCTTCCTATAACAAGATAATGACACTCATTCGTGAGGTTTCACCAGATCTCTATTCATTTACAGGTCATGCATTGCGTCATAAGTGGAACGAGCGCTTTTCAGAGTTGATAGATAGTCGAGATAATCCGCAGGGCAATCGCATGAAAATTATATTGCCACGAGAAGCCCCATTATCTCAGCGCGAAAGTCATCTAAAGATGCCGCTCGTAGTCGTTTAATTTTGATGCTTCTCTTTTTATCGGACTGATGGAGTCGAATAAGATTGAGCACAATAT
>CAMCGI010000092.1 GCA_945874205.1 Francisella tularensis subsp. holarctica | reverse complement strand
CCCATCAAGTCCATTGTAATATCCATAAATTATATTTATAGCATTGTAACCTAAATCATCATTTACTCAACCTTTAACCTTAAAAAAGATTTTTGAGTAAAAAATTCTATTAAAATCATATAGGGTGTATTCTTATTCGCTATTTAGATTAACAAATTTGTTCACTTCACTCATTATTGTTAGCATTTTTACGAATAGATGTATCTTTTTTATGTCGAATCCAAGTTATTAGGTTTTTAAGCATGAACTGGCTATTATTGTTGCTTTTTTTATTTCTGTTTATTGTTTATCGATTTAAAAAACCAAAAAACAAAGAAAAACCGCCTAGTAAAAGCGATATTACGTTATCCACAGCCGATAGTTTCTTAAAGCAAAAAGGCGATGCTTATGAAAAACAGATCGGTGCTATCTTTGAGAAAAAAGGACTTTTGGTTGTTTACAATGGTTTTATTCATGGCTACAAAGATGGTGGCATTGACATTATTGCCATCGATCCAATTAATAAAACCATCAATCTCATACAATGTAAAAACTGGGATAAAAAAACCTTTGAAGTTGAACATCTGCTCACCATTTATAAAAAGCTCAACATGTTTCGAAAAGATGATTATCTCACTGTTAGTGCAAACCATATCAAACAGCATTTACAACACCCTTACCATCAAAATATTAAGCAAGTGCTTAACGATGCTCGGCTTAATTTCGAACAATATACCAGCTGTAAAAGCCTGTATCTTGCTAATAAGCGCACTATTGATTTAGCAGTCAGTGAACAGCTGACAATGAGTAAAGATAAAAATTTTCGCTACAAAGACATGAAAATGGTGATATACAAGGTGGAATAGACAAAACAGAGCGCATGAAAAACAGTAAAAAACACCTCTAAAGATCTACTGACACAAAGCAGGTGTTAAAATGGAAGCATTATTAAAATAAGGTAATCCATGCCCAGCTTTGACTATCAAGCACTATCAAGCGACGGTAAACAAACTCAAGGAACATTAACAGCTGATTCTGCTTTTGCAGCACGTTCTGCTTTACGTTCTCAGGGGTTAACACCGATTAGCCTGTCCGAAATGAGTAATGCTGCAACGCAGAGTCGCTCTTGGATGAGTTTGTCTTTTTGGCGCACACAATTACCACTAAAAGAGTTGGTATTACTCACACGTCAATTAGCCACTTTGCTTGAAGGTGGGTTGCCTTTAGCGCAAGTATTGTCGATTTTGGCAGCACAGGCAGAAACTAAGCGCTTAGGTCGTTTACTTACACATGTTTATGGTCGCGTGCAAGAAGGTCAAACATTGGCTGCTGCTTTTAAAACAGCACCTTATTTACTACCCGATGATGTTGTTGCGATGCTAGCAGCTGGTGAAGAATCAGGCAACTTAGTTGCAGTAATGTCGCGTTTAGCTGACTCTTTAGAAATTCGTGAACAGGTAGCAGGACAAATGAAAGGGGCGATGTTTTATCCAGCTATGATGCTGACATTATCCTTAGCAATTGTTGTTTTTTTACTGACGGTAGTTGTGCCTAAAGTAGTGGTGATGTTTACCCATTTTAAACAAGAACTACCCCCATTAACACGAGGATTGATTGCCACCAGTAATTGGCTTGTTGAGTGGTGGGGCTTATTACTGGCTGTTTTGCTGGTTATTGCCATTATTACGAAATGGTTAATGATGCGCGAAGCGGTTAAAGTTCGCTGGCATGACCTATTGTTACGCTTACCATTAATGGGTCGGTTGTTGCGTGAGGGTGCAACTGCACGCTGGGCAAGAACCTTATCAGTATTATTAAGCTCAGGCGTACCTGCTGTAGAAGCACTTAAAATTTCGGCCGAGGTGGTCACTCTACTACCAATGAAGCAGGCAGTGCTGACAATGTCGGTGCAAGTACGCGAAGGCGTTCCGTTACACAGAGCATTAATGAATGCTGCTGTATTTCCCTCTTTAGTGCGCTATTTGGTCGAAAGTGGCGAGGCATCAGGTCAATTAGCGGCTATGTTGGCGCGTGCTGCCAAGCATTACGAGGTAAGTACACAGACGCTATCTTCCTCTTTGGTTAAGTTGGTTGAGCCAATGCTTATTGTTGTTATGGGTGGCGTGGTATTATTAATCGTGATGGCAATTTTATTGCCCATTTTTTCTATGAATCAAATGGTCGGATAGAGAGTTTTAAATATGAATAAGCAGTCAGGGTTTACCTTAATTGAATTAATGGTCGTAGTTGTTATTTTGGCATTATTAGCGACGTTTGTTGTGCCACAAATTATGGACAGACCAGAGCAAGCGCGTGTTGTTAAAGCACAGCAAGATATTCGCTCATTAGAAAATGCCCTAAAATTATATAAGCTTGATAATTTTTCCTATCCTAGTACCGATCAAGGGCTAGAAGCATTAAGCAAAAAACCAGAGGGCAATCCAAAACCACGTAATTATAATCCAAAGGGTTACCTCGAAAACTTGCCAGAAGACCCGTGGGGTAATGCCTACCTATACCTAAGCCCAGGTGAACATGGTGAAATTGATGTCTTTTCTTACGGTGCTGACAGTGTTGCAGGCGGGGATGGTTACAATGCCGACATTGGCAACTGGTTGAAAAAAGATAAGTGACCCAACGTGGTTTTACACTGCTCGAGTTGTTAGTTGTCCTTGTTATCATTGCGCTTGTTTGGACAGCTGTTTTACCAATGATGCAACCTGACCAGCAACGCCAAGGGCGAGACTGGCTTAATCAAGCACAATCGATGCTTAGCTTAAGTTGTGATTTGTCAGCACAAACATTGCAAACGCATCGTTTATTATGGCAAAACAATCAACTTGTGATGCAAGTTTATGCACAGCGAGATTGGCTAATGGTAGCCGATATTGACCCCCTTGTTTTGCTGGGTGGGTGGACAGTAAAAGTGACGATTGAACCAGCAAGCAGCAAAAAAGAAGATCCCATTGCATGGTTATGTCGTCCTGATAGTGAGCAAACTGCTGGCAAGTTGCAATTAATGCGTGAGGGATTAGGTAGTGTTTCGCTCAGCTGGCAAGGAGATGGACGTTATGTGCAAGCAACAGGGCTTTAGTTTGCTCGAAACACTCATTGCAGTATTGGTCGCTTCTATTGCATTGGCTGCGATGTTGCATGGGATGGGGGTTATTGTACAAACTCAAACAGCCTTGAATGAACAAGCTCGTGCACAACAGGTCGTTTGGCAACAATGGTTAGCTGTGCGTATGTCTGGCAGCACAGAAGAAAAAACAACAGTAACACAAGCAAATCAAGACTGGACAGTCATTACTAAATTTGGTGATACAGGTTATCCTGATACGCGGCAGGTGACGATTCGTGTGCAACCAGCTGATGATAAACAAGCGCGTAATGTGCAACTCTCTGCACTGGTAGTGACTGAATGAAGCAACAGCGTGGGTTTACCCTCGTTGAAGTGTTGGTTTCTTTATTGGTGTTGTCAATATTGGGCGTAGTGCTAGCAACGGGTATGGGACAAGTGGCGCAATGGCAACAAAAATTACTATCAGAAATGGACGAAGGCAGTGCTAAACTGCGTTTTCAAGCACTTATTATGAACGATTTATTACAGCTAGCACCACGCCCTATCAGTGATGCATATGGTGGGCGATTGCCAGCATGTATGAGTTTGTCTAATGGTGGGTTTGAATGTAGTCGTTTTGATAAGTCGGCTGGGGGTGCTGGCGTGGTTAGGGTTGGTTATACCATTATTGAGGATAGCTTATGGCGATTGCGTTATCCTGTATTGGATAGAGCAGCTGCGACAGAGCCAGTTCGTCAGTTGGTGTTAGCACCCGTTGATAGATTAGAAATTCGTTGGCAAGATAAACAAGGTGTATGGCAAACTCAATGGCCAGTAGCTGGTAGCAATGATATCACGAGTTTGCCACGTCAAATAGAGGTTGTCGTTAGTTATAAAAAACAAGAGCGGTTTCGATTATGGTTTCCTGCTGTTGAGGCATTGCCATGACGCTTATTAAAAAGCAACGTGGCGTTGCTTTGTTAATGGTGTTGATGGTTATTACTACGTTATCCGCATTACTTTATCCATTGTGGCAAGCACAACGCATGGCGATTGTGCGTGCTCAAGCATCACAGGCGCAATTGCAGGCGTGGGCTGTGCTCATTAGCACGCAGGATTGGGTTAAATCGGCCTTAAAATTTGATGCCCAACAGTCAAGAATTGATAGTTCGCAAGAGTTATGGGCGCAACCAATGCCACCAGTACCGTTTGATGGGGGGACGATTGGGGGGTGGATAGAAGATGCGCAAGGACGATTAAATGTTAATAAACTTGCTAATCCTGACCCTGTGCAACGTGAGCAAACACTAGCACAATTTAATCGTTTGTGTCAGACATTAAAACTAGAATGTCCTTTTTGGAGTGCTGTCGCTGATTGGGTTGATAGTGATGATATTCCGAGTGTCAATGGTGCAGAGACAGCTATTTATTTAAGTATACTTCCGCCTCGACGTGCAGCTAACCAACCTATCGTTACGATCGAGGAGTTACAGGCTGTACAAGGGGTATCACTGCAGACGCTCAAAATATTAATGCCTTATTTGATTGCATTGCCACAAGATTTTCCTATTAATATTAACACTGCTAAAATGCCAGTTATTATGGCGCTTGCACCTTGGATGAGTGAAGAACAAGCAAAATTAATTGTGGCAAGTCAACAGACTCAACCGTTTGAAAGTCTGATTCAAGTGAGTCAACTATTAAGACAACATAGTGTGTTAGATAGTGAAATTAATTTATTGGTGAATGAGCGGCAATTGTCGGTAGCGACGCAACATTTTTTACTGCATGCTCGGGCAGATTATGCTGGTAGACGTTGGCAGGCAGGTGCGCTTATTCGGCGTGATGGTGGACGTACACAGATATTATCGCGTTGGTTAGAAGATATAGTTGATAATAACCAATAGTCATAACCAAATTGATCACACAGTACGCTAGGCTCTTTATCAGCTAACAACCAAAAAAATCCACCACCATCACCTGTGATGCTACCAGCACCACAGAGTTTTCCAGTCCAGTTGTATTGTTCCTGTGCTGTTTTTGCAAAGGTTTGTACAGACATCGGTACAACACCAATTGTGCACAGATTATGATGTATTTGTGAAACAGCCGTAGTTATCTCATCTGTATTTTGTTGAATCAGTGCTTCTTGTAGTCGAATTGTTGCCTGTGAAAAATTTTGCCATAATGTGCAATTATTTTGGTGATGTTGGCGTACATAGCTGACACAGTCAGCAGTGTTACTTTGTGATTTTCCTGTGTTGATTAAATACCCCATCAGCGGAAAATGAGCTAAAACACTTGCTTCACCTGCTTGCCAGCCTGTTCTATCACTGGTCAAAATGGCAGCAACATCTAATCCTGAAGACTTGCCGTGAGCGAGATTTTCGAGTTGGGTCGCTGTTTGTTGATAGGTTTCATTACTCAGTGTTATATTCGTTAGTGCTGCTAAACCACGCAATAGGGCAATAATCAGACTGGCAGAAGAACCGAGTCCTTGCCCAATTGGGATATCACTATGAATTTGACAGTTGAATAAGGGTAAAGGATAGTATTGTTGCCACCAAGCAAAAACAGCTAAGGGTAAATCAGCTAGCCCTTGTAATAGGACTGTATGCGTATTTGTTTGCCACGCTTGATGCCGTTCATTGAGTGCTTGCCAATGACTTTTAAGTGAAGCACTCGTCCAAGTTGTTTTCGTTTGGTCGGTTAATGTTAACTGATTTTGTTTCGATAGCGAAAAATCACATGTTGTTTGCCAATTCAGACGTGTCGTAATAGCAGGTGAGCCATAAATAACGGCATGTTCACCTGCTAAAATGAGTTTAGCGTGGGCGTTGCTGGTCAGCATACTGACGTTTGTGTGCGCGAATAGCACTTAAGCGGAAACGCCCTTTGGTATATACAGGCATTTCGATATTGTCGCTGCGCTCAACTTCACCAAACTGCTTATAAAAAGACAAATACTTAGAAAAATTCAACTTTTCACGACTTGCTAACAAGCGATGATGTGCTGATTGATATAAATGTTGTTGGTAATTTTTGCCCACGATTCCTGTAAAAAACTCACCCACACAACCAGAACCATAGCTAAATAAGCCAATGCGCTGATTCGCTAAATTATTTGTATCCGTTTCCAGTAATGATGTGAGTCCAAAATACAAAGAAGCACTATAGCTATTACCAACAGTACGGTTATACACTAAAGAAGCACCCATGACACGATTGAGCTCTTCGTCATTGGATTCTAATCCTGAAATCTTCATTAAGCGACCATGTGCTTTGACTGCCATTTTACCAAACGGTAAATGATAGCAAAATCGTGCAAAATCACTGTATGCCAAATGACGTGATTCACTTAAGTATTGCCAAGCATGTTTAAGTGCTGTTAAATAAACCATCGTTGAATATTTTCCATCAACTAAAGCAGTATCACGATAATTAGGTCGCCAGAAATCCATTACATCTTCAGTGTAATAGCCTGTACCGATTTCGAGTGCTAAGATGTCAGGTTGATTGGTAATGAGCATCGCAACTGCACCACACCCTTGAGTTGCCTCACCTGGTGAGCCTAGTTCATAACGTGCAACATCGGCTGCAATAACCAATACTTTTTCATTAGGGTTAACACGAACCATATTAGCAGCCATTTGCAGTGCGGCAGTACCACCATAACAAGCATGTTTGAGCTCTACCACGCGGCAACGATTTGATAACCCGAGTAGTCCATGTACAAATGCCCCTGCTGATTTAGACTGATCAATGCCGCTTTCAGTTGCAAATAGCACGGCAGTGATACTTTTTGCATCAAACTCACGTAAAATTGGGTCAGCAGCATTAGCAGCAAGGGTAACAATGTCTTCATCAGGAGGCAAAACACTCATGTCATCCTGACCTAAGCCAACATGAAATTTTTCGGGATCTTCACCACGTGCCGCAGCAAAATCATCCATATTTAAATAATAGGGAGCAGTATATAAGCTAATGCGTTGGATGCCGACAGTATTCATCTGTGTGCTCCTTCAGGAATATCAATAATCAGGCTGTCGTTGAGTCTGATTGCATTAATGTTAGTTTCACCTAACAGCAGCAGTGCTATTCTAATTTCCTGAGCGATTTGTTCGATGGTCTGAATCACAGCGTGTGTAGACTCCATTGCTGGTTTCAAAAAGGGTGCAGCCATACCAGCGATATGTGCACCTAGGACGAGGGATTTTACCACATCTAC
>CAMCGI010000091.1 GCA_945874205.1 Francisella tularensis subsp. holarctica | reverse complement strand
GATATGCTTTACTTAGGCAACGGCATGGGAACACCACAGCGTGTACATGGCCCTTTTGTGTCGGATGACGAAGTACACCGTGTGGTTGCTTTTTTGAAAACACAAGGCACACCAGACTATATTACACTTGATCCTGCCACAGCATTAGGAACTGGGACATCATCTACGTTAACAGGGTTGTTTGAGGATGAAGCTGGCGGTGCTGAGCGGGATGCTTATTATGATGAGGCTGTTAAGGTTGTATTAGAGACAAGAAAAGTATCAGCATCATCTTTGCAGCGTCGTTTTAGTATTGGTTATAATCGTGCAGCTCGTATTGTGGATGCAATGGAAGCTGCAGGGTTGATTAGTGCACAACAGAACAATGGTAATCGTGAAGTGTTAATGCCTGAATAGGATTAGTAAAGGTTGGTATTATGTGTTTATCAAAAAGATTACTTATGTTTGCGCTATGTTTTTTGTTGTCGTCAACAAGCTGGGCAGCTGTAGCCACTATAGATGCTAGCTTAGATGGCATGCATAGTTTTGAAGCAAACTTTGTGCAAAGCGTTAAAGATGATAAGTTGTTGAGTGAAGAAAAATCCTCTGGAAAAGTGTGGGTACAGCGTCCAGGTAAGTTTTTTTGGCGTTACGAGCAAGGCGCACAAAAAATGGATATTATTGCAGATGGTGTTAACTTATGGATTTATCAACCAGAATTGAAGCAGGTTATGGTGCATCAGTTGGCTGATATTGATGAAGATCTACCCATTACATGGCTTGCAAGTGATCAACCTATTGCTAAACGATACAATACGCGAGAGTTACCTGAGCAAAGTCACGATTTACAATGGTTTGATTTGCAAAATAAAAAAGGTGGCTCACAAGAAATTGCATTTATCGAATTGGGTATGAAAAATAATCTGATGCAAGAGGTAAGACTTACTAGCTCCGACGGAAAGGTTACGTTGGTTACTTTTAGTAATGCGAAGCGTAATACTGTAATTGACCCTAATAAATTTATTTTCCGCCCTGAGGCAGGTATTGATATTATTGGTACACCTGAGTAATGACTGTTTTTGTTCCTTTGGCGGAGCGATTGCGTGCTACAAGGCTTGTTGATGTTTTAGGACAATCGCATTTGTTGGATGTTCGCAGACCCTTATCGCAAATGCTTATTCGTGGGCATTTGCATTCTATGATTTTGTGGGGACCACCTGGAACAGGAAAAACAACCTTGGCGCGTTTATTAGCTGAGGCATCAGGTGCAACATGGCGCGCTTTGTCAGCTGTACATGATGGGGTGAAAGAGATTAAACGCATGATTGATGAAGCACAAGCAGATCGTGCTTTGGGTCAGCGATCGGTTCTTTTTGTTGATGAGATTCATCGTTTTAATAAGGCGCAGCAAGATGCTTTATTGCCAGAGGTCGAAAATGGCTTATTAACGCTGATTGGTGCAACCACTGAAAACCCTTCCTTTTCACTGAACAGTGCCTTGCTATCCCGAGCGCGTGTTTATGTGCTCAAATCCTTAAGCAGTGATGATTTATTATTATTGTTACAACGCGCTTGTGAGCAATTAGCGAAAGAACAAGACTGGCAGAGATTAACAGTTGCTGAAGAAGCTTATCCATGGATTCTTTCCTATTCTGACGGCGATGGACGCAAATTACTTAATCTTGTAGAGCAACTTGCTGACTTTGCTCAACTCGATGTAACAGGACGCGCTTTCATTGATGCCAATGCAGTCAAAATTACCTTATCTGGTGGACAGACACGACGTTTTGATAAAGAAGGTGACGTTTTTTACGATCAAATATCAGCGTTGCATAAAGCCATACGCGGTTCTGCTGTTGATGCCGCACTGTATTGGTTTGCACGTATGCTCGATGGTGGTTGTGATCCTTTATATTTAGCAAGAAGACTGATACGGATGGCAAGTGAAGAAATCGGTAATGCTGATCCTCGCGCTCTAACGCTTGCAATCGATGCTTTACGTGCTTATGAAGTGCTGGGAAGTCCAGAAGGAGAGTTGGCATTGGCGCAAGCTGTTACCTACCTTGCAACAGCACCCAAGTCTAACGCAACTTATATGGCGTATAAAACAGTCAGGCGAGATGTGGCAAAGATGCCAAGTTACGAAGTACCGCTTAAGCTACGTAACGCACCAACTAAATTAATGAGTAGTCTAAACTATGGCAAGGGCTATCGTTATGCGCACGATGAGCCATTTGCATATGCTGCGGGTGAAAATTATTTTCCTGACGAAATACTCAAAAACACACAGTATTATCACCCTACAGATCGGGGATATGAGCAGACTATTCACCAGCGTGTTGACTTTTGGCAAGCGTTGGATAAAAATCAATAAAGCGGTGATTGAACTAATTGTGCCAATGTCACTTTGTCACATTCTGCTAGAAAAGCCTGTTGCGCTTTCCACAGTGCGGGATAAAGACGACAATTTCCTGCAATAGGACAGACAGGTTCGTTACAATTAATGGGTTTTAATGTTGCTTCGAACTGACGAATTACATCACCCAGTATAATATTTTCTCTTGCTACCCCCAGACACAATCCTCCTCCTTTTCCCCGAAAAGTCTTAATCCAACCAATTTTACCTAGCTGATGTACCACTTTTACTAAGTGTGAGCGTGGAATATTCAATACATCTGCCAAAAATGAGACTTGTAGTAACGTATCAGTTTCTTGTTTTCCTAAATACATTAATACCCTTAAAGCGTAGTCAGTAAATCGCGTTAATTGCATGTTTAAACCCATTTGAAGTTAATTTAAATCAATGGTAACGCAAAATAACACCACAATTCTCATTTAATCATAATTTTTGCTATCAAAAATGCAGTCTATAACATATATTGTAAATACATGTTATGAATAGGTGGTGGAGTACAGAGCGATGACATCCACAATTTAATAAGTTGGGAGAGAAAATAATTAAAAAATATAGCTTTTTTAGATGTTGAATTTAATCATGACCTAATTTTAGGTAATCAGAGGGTAGAAGCAAGATGACAGAGCGCATTACAAAAAGTATGGCTAAAAACATCTATTTTGGTGGAGGTATTTTTGCTATTTTGGTATTCACGGCATTGACTGTTGATACTGTTAAACAAATTCCTAAGCTTAGCCAAGCGCAAAATCTGACTGAGTCGGTTGCGCTAGGTAAAAAAGTTTGGGAAAACAATAACTGTGTGGGTTGTCATACGATTCTTGGTGAGGGTGCTTATTACGCACCCGAGTTAGGCAATATCTTTCAGCGCATGGGTAGTAGTGATGAACAAACCTTCAAAAACTACTTGTCAGGTTGGATGGCAGCACAACCGTTGCAAATTCCTGACAGAAGAAAAATGCCGCAATTTCATTTGACTGATAAACAGGTTGATAATTTGGCTGATTTCTTGATATGGACTTCTAAAGTCAATAATCAAAACTGGCCGCCAAACGTTAAAGGATAATTGGTATGAAGTATTCATCGCAAGCGGTTGCAAAACCCTATTTCATTTTTGCATTGCTATTACTCGCTGGGGAGATATTGTTCGGTCTCACTATGGGTATTCAATACCTATATGGTGACTTTTTATTTCCAGCAATCCCGTTTAACGTACTGCGCATGGTGCATACAAATCTGTTGATTGTTTTACTATTATTTGGATTTATGGGGGCAACCTATTATCTCATTCCAGAGGAAAGCGAGCGTGAGTTGTGGAGTCCTAAATTAGCCATCGCTACCTTTTGGGTGTTTGCGGCAGCAGGCGTTGCCACAATTCTTGGTTACTTATTCGTACCCTATGCGACGTTAGCAGAGTTAACCTTCAATAATCTTTTTCCAACGATGGGACGTGAGTTCTTAGAGCAACCAACCATTATTAAAGTTGGTATTGTCTTCGTTGTCTTGTCTTATATTTTGAATGTTACCATGACAGCGCTTAAAGGTCGTAGAACAACCATTTCTATTGTTTTATTAACGGGTTTATTCGGCTTAGCCTTTTTCTTCCTGTTTGCTTTTTACGTTCCTGATAATTTGGTGATGGATAAGTTCTTTTGGTGGTTTGTTGTTCATTTATGGGTAGAGGCAACATGGGAACTCATTTTGGGTGCACTATTGGCATTCGTACTCATTAAAACAACAGGCGTTGACCGCGAACACATCGATAAATGGTTGTATTTGATTATTGCCATGACGCTGATTGCTGGATTGGCAGGAACAGGGCATCATTTCTTTTATATCGGTACACCCGAATATTGGTTGTGGGTAGGTTCAATTGCATCCGCTGCAGAACCGATTCCGTTCTTGATGATGGTATTCTTTGCTTATAGTATGGTTAAAAATCGTCGTATTCAGCATGATAATAAAATTGCATTGACATGGGCTAAGGGTACTGCTGTGATGGGCTTTTTAGGCGCAGGTGTATGGGGATTTGTTCATACGCTAGCACCTGTTAATTTCTATACACACGGTACTCAGCTAACGGCGGCGCATGGTCATTTGGCATTCTTTGGTGCTTACGTGATGATTGTCTTTACCCTAATTTCTTATGCCATGCCCATTTTGCGCGGTCGTCCACACGGTAATGGTGCAGCAGCGCAAAAAGTCGAGTTGATGAGTTTTTGGATGATGGTCATCGGCATGATTGGCTTGACACTTGCCTTAACCGTAGCTGGTGTGATGCAAATCGAAATGCAACGAATACCAGATGCAGTCAATGCCTTAAGCTTTATGGATGCACAGGATAAAATTGCCGCTGTTTATGGTGTGCGTTTATTCTTTGGTTTTGTGGTGTTTGCTGGCTTGTTAACTTACTTCTATAGCTTCTTTGTTAAAGAAGCGGAGGTGGCTGCTTAAATGGATGAAAAAGTTGGTAAATTTTGGCATAACTATGTCACTAAAAAAGCTTCGCGCTTGTTTGAAGCAGAAGCGGTATTTTTTAATGACCATGCCAAAGTACTCAAGCTCTTTTTTCACCTCTTAGGGGGTGAAAAAGGGAAGGAGTTGCACATTACCGACAAACGTGCCATTCAAGCTTCTCGAACATTAATGGAACGATTTTCAGGGACAGGTAAGTCTTTTTATCTTGCTTGGCAGGATGAAAAGGGTATTTACCTGCCCGCTTCTTTATCTTATTTCCCGCAAAAAAAGCATAACGAAATGCATTATTATTGGCTGATTGCCTTGTTAGCCAATGGCTCAACCACACAGAATCGTTTGCGCGATGATAACGAGGCGTTATCTCAGCTATTGCTCGAAAAATATGCAGGTTTTCGCGATTTTTATGATATGGCTTATCCTTTTTTGTTACAACACTACCCCGAGTTATCTTGGCTTAATGCTGCTGATGCTACCTTAAGCCAAAATAATTACCCTTGCCCGCTATGGATTTATCCTGCTCACGCTAAGCCTAATCAACGTTTAGCAGGTGACGACGATGACGAAGCAGCACAACGCCAGCGTGAGTCGGATAAAACAGACACACTGCAAATGAAGAAAAAAGCAGAACAGCGCGATGATCGTAAAAAAACAGATGGTTTACTGTTGTTTTTACCAGAATCAATTATGAGCTTTATGGAACAAGTGACTGTTGATCGACAAGAAAATGATAGCTTCGATGAAAATGCACTTTATGATGCGCAAGAGTTAGATGAGATTAGTTTAGGGCGCAAAGACGCTAACCTTAATGCGCGCCTTAAAATGGATCTTGATATCCTAAGCAATAGTGTCGAACAGTATCCGATTGGTAAGGGGCATTTTATCGATGAATGGGACTACAAAAAAAATAGCTATTTAACGCGTTATGTTTGTATCAAGCCCATGATCTCACTTTATGTTGAGCCAATTGCATTACCACAACGATTGCAAAAAATGATGCGCAAAATTCAGAGTGAGCTGGATTTAATCGCATTAGATCGCTTGAAGATCAATAATCTGCTTTATGGTGATGACCTTAACCTCGATGCATGGATTGACTATCAAGGACATGAAAATGTATCGAATCATCCGCAGCAATTTTTTACCCGTTATAATCGTAAAATTCGCGACTTATCTACCCTGATATTAGCAGATATTTCTCTTTCTACAGAGGCAGGTATTACGCAAGAAGTTCGTGTGATTGACATGATTCAGGACTCACTTATGGTTCTTGCTGAGTCTTTGCATCGCATTAAAGACGCATTCGCTATTTATGCCTTCTCTTCGATTAAAAATACAAAGGTTAATTTTCATCTTATTAAAAACTTTAAAGAAGGCTACAGCGATTTAGTGCGCGGACGTATTCATGCCATTAAACCAGGATATTACACCCGTATGGGGGCGGCGATTCGTGAAAGTTCAGCCATTCTCGAAAAGCAAAAGAGCAGAAACAAGTTGTTGATTATTATCAGTGATGGTAAACCCAATGATGTCGATCGTTATGACGGGCGTTATGGTATTGAAGATACGAAAAAGGCGATTGAAGAAATTAAAAAGAAGGGTATCGTACCATTTTGTATCACGATTGATGTCGATGCAAAAGAATATTTACCCTACTTATTTGGCAAAGATTCGTTCGCAGTTATTCGAGATGCAAAAAAACTGCCAACATTATTACCGCAAATTTATATGAGATTAACGCACTAAATGAAACAAGAATCAAATGTGTACTACTTAGCACAAAGCAATGAAGTTGAACTTTTTTTAGCTGCAGCAGCCATGAATTTACCCGTACTCATTAAAGGACCAACAGGTTGCGGTAAAACCCGTTTTATTGAGGCGATGGGGGAGCAGCTTGGACGTGATGTGTATACCGTTGTCTGTCACGATGATTTAACAGCAGCAGATTTGATTGGTCGCCATTTAATCAGCGATAAAGGCACTTATTGGCAAGATGGTCCTTTGACCAAAGCCGTGCGTCACGGGGGAATTTGCTACCTAGATGAAATTATCGAAGCACGCAAAGATACGACCGTTATTTTGCATTCTTTAGCCGATTATCGTCGTGTGTTACCGATTGATCGTACGGGAGAAGTTATTCACGCTCACCCTGATTTTATGTTGGTTGTTTCTTATAATCCAGGTTATCAGAATGTGATGAAGGGGATGAAACCAAGTACTAAGCAACGGTTTATATCATTGAGTTTTAACTATCCTAAGGCTGACATCGAGCAAGCCATTATTATAAAAGAAAGTGGCATCGACGAAAAAACAGCACAAAAACTGGTGAGTATTGCTGCTGAAATTCGTCAACTCACTGATACCGATATTCAAGAAGCGGTTTCGACACGCCTACTTATTTATGCTGCAAA
>CAMCGI010000090.1 GCA_945874205.1 Francisella tularensis subsp. holarctica | reverse complement strand
TATTGTTAATGTTGAACCGGTAGTTACACCGATGTCAGAAATCGCAATATCTGATATTCTAGATACAGATTCTAACTTAATTAAATATAACGATATAGAAGTATGTCAAGAGTTTAAAGACATCTTGACTATTCTTGACTTACCTGAGGATAGAGTTTTTACAGATGACGATTGTATCCCACTTAGTTCAATCAGACTGAGTGAGGGTAACCTAGTCATTACGACGTATCTCAGATCCCATCCGTCCGAATGCGAGTTCCCCAACATTGAACAGTTTGATAAGTATGAAAATGTTCTGCATAAAGACATATCAATTAATGATATCAGTGCGATAGCGGCCAGAAATAAAATTAATGATATCTACAATAGCGTTAATTGGACTAGGTCGGGCTGTATCGAACTAAAGATAAAATTACTAGAGGCGAAATTAAAAATGCCGGATATTTCGGTAGTTCCTAAATCGAAAGAGAAGGTTCCTTATAATTTAATAGTCACGACGACTCCTATAATGTTTTTAGACTACGGATATCTCGACAGCACGTCTCATGAAATGATTGACTCGATTTTGTCGATCTTATATTAAATAACTCATAATACTAATACAGCAACCACTTTGGCTTATGGGCGATAAGTCCATGCTTGTTGTTGCCAATCCATATCGATACGCCACTCAGGGTCGATAATACTGGTAATGCGTAATGCATTAGGAAGACTATCGCGCTCGAGTTGCGCTCGTATCATAAAACGATAAGTGTGACCTTTTTTTAGTTGATTGAGTTGAGCAAGTGGTAAGCTTTGAATTGCACCAAGCGTCATTAAAGCGCGTTTTAAATCACGGTCTGTACTAAAGTGTTGTAAGCTCAAATTGGTAAGTAAGTAAAGTTGTTTTAATCCATCAAAACTAAGTTTAATTCGGGTGCGTTTAAGTAGTAGTGGGTTTTGCCAAAATCGACGATCAGGGTCATCAAGTTTAATGTCTATATTGTATTCGAGTGAAATGCCGTGTAATAGCGCATTTTCCATTGTCGGTGTTATCCCGAGTGCAACCTGTCCATCTACTAATAATTCGTTATTAATAATACTCGGTTGTAGTTGTGTGCTGCGTGTTGGTTCTGCGTGTACCGTGCTCAGTATTAAGCAACAAAACACTATTCCCAGCCCATATCGGTAGCGTTTAAACATTTTTACGTAGTAATGCGTAAAAAAAGCCATCACCTAAATAAGCATCTGTAGGTAAAAATTGTGTACCAAAGCGCGTATCATGACCATTGGGTAAAGAAAGCAGTTCTAGCGTGGCATTAGGGGTTCTGGCTAAAAAATCGCGTATTTGTTGACTATTTTCGACTGGCAATACAGAGCAAGTTGCATAAAGCATTCGCCCATTGGGTTTAAGTAACAACCATAGATTATCTAATAGTTGCGCTTGAGTTTGAACAAGTTGCTCGATATCACGTGGTTTTCTATGCCATTTAATATCAGGATGGCGACGGATTATGCCTGTTGCCGAGCAGGGTGCATCTAATAAAATAGCATCAAAAAACTGTTGATTCCACCAGCGATTTGTATTCGCTGCATCAGTTGCAATGAGCGTGGCAGTTAATCCTAAACGATCTAAATTTTCCTGAATACGTACCAGTCTTTTTTCTTCTATATCGAGTGCAGTTACTTTTGCTTTATTATTGCTTAATTCGAGTAGATGCGTTGTTTTGCCACCAGGAGCTGCACAAGCATCAAGTACTTGTTCTCCTGCTTTAGGCTTAAGGATATGTGCTGCCCATTGCGCATTAGCATCTTGCACACTAAAGTCACCTTGGACAAAACCAGGTAATGCGGTGATATCGGTAGAGTTCAGCAAAATAGCATGACTTAAACTAGGATGTGCTTGCGCATTAAGGTCACTTGGGAGCTGCTTAAGGTAGTCAACTGGATCAATACGCGGTGCTAGGCGTAAGCATAACGCGGCAGGTGTGTTATTGCCTTGTGCAATTGCACGCCAGTCTTGCGACCATGCTTGTTGTAGTTGTGTTATCAGCCATTGGGGGTGCGCAAAAAATAAAGGATCTTGCTTGTTGGCTGCTGTAATCAATTCTGACTGACGACGTTGAAAATTGCGTAATACCCCATTTATTAAGCCAGCTGCCCAAGGTTTTTTCTTGAATTTGTGTGCAACTTCGACTGTTTCATTTAGGCTAGCATGCACTGGTAAGTCAGGATCGCATAACTGACTGATTCCTAGCGTAAGCAATAGAGCAACATCCATGTCTTTACCTGTAAAGGCACGAGTTAAAAGTTGATCTCGTATCCAGGAAAATCGATTGAGACTGCGTAAGGTGTCTAGGGTGAGTCGATAAGCAAGTGCGCGATTACGTGCATCTTTGATGCGTGGCAATAGGCGTGGTGCAACAGCAGATAGCGACTCACCTTTATTAATAACAGCAAGCAGTATTTCTAAGGCGAGGTGGCGCGGGGTCATAATGATTTTATTCCAGACAGGATGAGTTAGTAGTCATTTTAACGAATCTTATGCTAACTTGCACTAAGCATATTTTGTTGTTAGTATCGATGACTTTCAAACAACACAGAATAACGATATGGTAAAGCCGTTATCTCATCCTATTTGTCCTATTGAAAGGGCTGTTGCAAACTTGTTAATAAAAACAGGGAAGCGTCCGCTTACTTTAGCATTTAGCGGCGGCATGGATTCAACCGTGTTATTGCATGAGTTAGTAAAGCAAAATGCACTCGTGTTTGCAGTGCATGTCCATCATGGGTTGCAAGCTGTTGCTGATGAGTGGGTGAAGCACTGCCAAACGCAAGCGCAACAGCGGAATGTTGTTTTTAGGGTGTGTTATGTGCAAGTGTCGGAGAAAAATCGTCGGGGGTTAGAAGACAAAGCCCGTGAAGCGCGATATGAGGCGTTATGGGAGCAGGTTGGCTCGTCAGGCGTACTCTTGACAGCACATCATCAACGCGATCAAGCTGAAACCTTTTTGTTGCGTGCTATGCGTGGTGCGGGAGTGGTTGGGTTAAGTTCGATTAAGGCATGGCAAGAGCGAGAGGACAAACGAAGTTTTGTGCGTCCTTTGTTGTCGGTTTCTTATTTAGATATGCAGGCTTACGCGATACGTGAAAACTTATCGTGGATTGAAGATCCTACCAATAATGACGATTTTGCTATGCGTAACTGTGTACGCTATCAGTTGTTGCCTTTAATGAACCAACTCTATCCTCAATGCGAAACACAACTCGCTAATGCCGCAGCGCATTTGCAAGAGGCACAACAGTTATTAAATATTGTTGCTGATGAGGATTGGCAAAAAATGAGCATCAATCGTTATCAGTGGCGTATGGATGCATGGCGTGCTTTACCATGGATTCGCGCCAAACATGTTTTGATGAAGATTTGGCATGATAGAACAGCGAGCAGACTATCTTTGGTGCAATGGCAACAAATTGAGCAGCAGCTTTATATGACAATACGCGAGGGAAGCCATGCACGTTTTTGTTATCAGGGTTGGTGTCTATTATCGGAAGGGGCGTGGGGGTATTGTCTACCTGAAGAGGCAATGAGTGCCCCTACTGAGATTCTACAGTGGCATAATGATATTGGCATTCAAGCATGGGGTAATTTGGCATGCTTATCTAGAGTTAATGACGATACGGTATTTGACGTTAAACCGAGAAAGGGCGGCGAGACAATTAAAACAGCGCAAGGGACACGAACCTTAAAAAAGTGGCTGCAAAAGCAACCACTTTCTGCATGGCAAAAAGCGTATTGGCCAGTTATTTATGATGCAAAGACGAATAGCTTACTTGGTTGGGCGAATATGCCAGACACTTGGTGGCAGACAGGGCATAACCAAGTTACACTAACATGGACTCTTCTTGAATAAGGTCATCAGGCACAATAAACCCCTCCGCTCTTGCTTGTAGTTTACAATACTCTTCTGCAAATTCCAATAATTCACCCACAGCACGATGACGAAATTTGTGACGTTGACGTACATGTGAAAAAGGTCTCAATAATGGCGGATTGAGCGAAATCGCAACTAAACTTGCTAATTTAATTTCTTTAGCAAGCGTTGTTCGCGAGGTAATAGCAACACCGACACCACCCTCAACAGCCATTTTAAGTGACTCTGGACTGCCTAGCTCCATAACAATATCAAAATCGATAAAATTCATGCCAGAGTTTTTCATGTATTCGTTAATAACTGAACGTGATCCAGACCCTTCTTCGCGCAAAATAAATGGGTAATGAGTAAGCTGATCGGGACGAATTGTTTTGAATTGCGCTAAGGGATGATCGGGCGGCACAATAACGACCATTTCATCTAAGCGACAAGCCTTTACCTCAAGATTTTTATTATAAACGGGTGCTTCAACAATACCCAAATCAAGCATATTGTTTTCAACCATCGAGACAATGGCATCCGTATTACCCACTTGTAAACGCAAACTTACGTCAGGATGAGTCTTTTTGAATGCACCAAGTAAGCGAGGTAACATGTATTCTGCAATGGTAGTACTTGCACCAATAACCAATGCACCGCTAACATCACCCGTGAGTTCTTTAACATCGTTAGACATTTTGGCATACATTTCTAAAATCTGTTCAGCATAATCATACACAGTACGACCAGCTTCGGTTAGAGTGATTTTATTATGTGTACGATCAAAAAGACGTGTATTAAAAAAATCTTCAAGTTGTTTGATTTGAAAGGTGACAGCGGGTTGTGTCATATGCAGTATTTCTGCCGCTTTGGTAAAACTCATCACACGGGCTACCGTATGAAATACTTGCAGTCGACGATCTGCCATTGAGATTGACCCTTATGAATTTTATTTATTGTCTAATATAAAAAACTTATAGACTAAAGTAAAGCATTTATTCAATATTTTTTTCGTATTCTTGTGCAGATAACAGTTTTTCACTTAAATCATCCTGTTCACTCAGTGTTTTAATGCGAAATAACCAGCCATCTGTATAAGGCTCATCATTGATAAGTTCGGGTGTACTCGCTAATGCGCTGTTAATTTCGATAATTTCTCCTGCAATGGGTGCATGCACATCTGAGGCTGCTTTTACTGATTCTAAAACGCAACAGGCTTCTCCTGCGCTCACTTTGCTACCAAGAGTAGGTAAACTAGCATGGACAACATCACCTAAAGCCTGTTGGGCATAGTCGCTAATGCCAATAGTAACAGTATGTTCTGTAAAAGGTAAAATCCACTCATGGGTTGGTGCATATTGGCGATCGTTAGGATGATTCATTGTGTTGTTTCCTTTTGTTATCTTCGTGCGTTTGAAATGATTGATTTTGTACAGTATTAATCAATGTTTCAAGATGATTCATGCGTTCGTTTAGTCTTTCTAGCATTGCTTCGATGCGTTTATCTTCTCGATCGGTTATTTCTGTGAGCTTTTTTTGATTTTGTTTAACTAAATTTAAAATATCACGCTCACGCATTAACTCTTCTTCACCTACCATATAGGCCGATAGCTGAGCGGTGAGCAATGAAAAGAAAACCGCGCCCAAAATAATGATAACAGCACCAAATATGCGACCTTCTGTTGATGTGGGTACAACATCACCATAACCTACTGTTGCCATGGTAACTACGGCCCACCAAAGTCCATCTTCTACTGTTTTTACATTCGGGTCAATCGAATGCATAATGATACCACCTAGTATCACAATGATAAAAAAAGCAATGCCAATGGCACCAATTTGACTAATTTTAAAAATGCGCTTAAGCATTCGATGTAATTCAGAGAGATAGCGTGCTACTAAAATAAATTGTAGTACTCGCAATATGATTGCGTAGGGTATAACACTTAGTATCAACGGAAAAGTCAGAATAAGAATAGGAATATTGAGCCAATTTGTTTCAATATAATGTAATCGATTGCGGACAAAAATTAAAATTAATGTAATTTCAGCGACTAGCACTAACCAAATTAACCAACTGCCAAAAATTACCCAGTCTTCTACTAATTGAATTTGCTTACTGTCGAGATACCACAAAATAGGCATTGCGATAATAGCGATTGCAACTAATAATTTGAATAGGCTATTAAGTCTTAGTGCTGTTGGGTGTTCGTCTGGCGATACGCCAGCTAAGCCAAATTGCTTTAAAAAAGTGTGTGCTTTTCTTATCATAATGCTAAGCCAGTCAGTCTACCTTGTAGTGCGGATTCTGTTAGTAGGGTCGTTATGATAGGATTGTTAGCAAAAGGTTGGCTTATTTTGCGCATATTATTCGTTAACATGGTATCCGAAAAAAGCCAATTAAGCCCTTCCATACTTTTTTGTACTAATGTTGCGTCATGTTTTCGAGCACGCTCAATGCGAGAAAGTACGCGCAAATCATGAATAGGTTGTCCATATCTAAGCGCGTGTTTAAAAACATCACGTAAGGCAATAACATCGAGTAAGCCAAGATTAACGCCTTGTCCTGCTTGTGGATGAACTGTATGTGCAGCATCGCCAATAAGTAGCGTATTGGGCTGCGCATAATGCTCTGTTTGTCGACGAATAAGAGGGAATGCCTGTAGCTCACTAATCGGAAAAAGTGCGCCAAGCATATATTCTGATGCTTTACTCATTGCTTCAGCTTGTTCTTGGGGGGAGGCTGCACAATAATTCTGTGCCTCTTCAGGAGTGACGTACCAAGCAATTGAGCAAGTGTGTTCTGTTAAGGGAAGTAGTGCAAAGGGTGCTTGTTCTCGATAGTGTTGCCAGCAAGCATGTTGATGTGGTTTTTCTGTTCTTACGTTGCCAACAATACAATGTTGTTGATAGTCATTGATGTCTTGTGATAAGTTTAGCCATGTACGAACTTGACTATGCGCACCATCACTACCAATTAATAACGGTGCGCTTAGTTGTGTTTCATTTGCTAAAGTGAGCTGCCAATGCCCTTGGACATCTCGTGTAGCATTTATTGCATTGCTAACGATAAGTTGGCAGTACTCATTGTCAATGAGTTTGTCCCATAGCGCAGCAGTCATCACATCATTTTCAATAATATGACCTAGATTAGGCTCATGAAGATTATGCGCTGATAACTGATTATGAAACCCTTGCCAATCTTGAATGTGCATATCAGTAAAAGCGAGAACACGACGTGCCAAAATAGCATCCCAAACATCCAAAGACTTTAATAGTTTTTCAGAACTACGTTGAATAGCACTAATGCGCAGACTATAGGGGCTATTAGTGTCAAAATCACGTTTAACAGGATTGGGTTCAATGAGACTAACGTATAGTCCAAGTTGGGTTAGTGCTAATGCAGTAGCTGCACCAACCATACCCCCCCCCATAATAATGACATCGTTTGTTTGTTGCTTTTTCATCATCTTTCGCGAGGATACCCCAACTTACCGCTT
>CAMCGI010000089.1 GCA_945874205.1 Francisella tularensis subsp. holarctica | reverse complement strand
AGCCATTCACGCTGCTTTAATGATGCGCGATTATATGCACACATTGAATAAAGAAAGAGTAATCGTGGGATTAGAACCTATTCACGTTCGTATTGGCATTAATTCGGGAGAAGTGTTAGTAGGTGACTTGGGCACACAATGGCGACATGCTTATACGGTACTGGGCGATGCAGTTAACGTTGCTCAGAGACTGATGGTTGCAGCGGGACAACTTGGTGTAGATATTGCTTTAGGAAAAACAACAGCAACAGGTAATGCACAATGTGAACTTATTGGCGAAATGCATTTACCAGGACGAGAACGTTTAGAACGTGTTTTTGTGATTCCTATCACAATGATTGCACAATAGATGCACAATTAATTTAGGTTAATAAACGATCAATCAGCTATAATACGCTGTCTATTTTTAAGGTGTTTACGATAATGAAGAAAGTGAAAACTTCTGAATTAACCAGCGTTATTGGCAGCTTTAAGCATGCCTTTTTATATATCGGACTGTTTAGTTTTGTTATTAACTTGCTAATGCTAGTACCGCCACTCTACATGTTGCAGGTTTATGACCGCGTTATGATGAGTCGCAGCAATGAAACATTATTTATGCTGACAGCGATTGTTGTGTGGCTGTTTTTGGTCATGGGCTTATTAGAATATGTACGCTCTGGCTTAATGATTCGCTTAGGCTCACAGCTCGATGCCAAGCTTAATCGTCGTCTTTATGGCGCAATGGTCGATTACGCACTCGCTAAACCTGGGCAAGGTAGTGCACAAGCAATGTCCGACTTAACCAACGTGCGTCAATTCTTGACAGGTAACGGCTTATTCGCTTTCTTCGATGCACCGTGGATGCCAATTTATATTGCTGTCCTGTTTATGTTTCACCCTGTTTTTGGCTGGTTTGCTGTTTTTGCTGGTTCTGTGCTAGTCGTTATTGCTATTTTTAACGAACGAGCAACCAAAACACCACTTGCCGAAGCAAATAGTTTAAGCATTCAATCCAATCAAGCAGTTGCCACACAACTTCGTAGCGTTGAAGTGCTTCATGCGATGGGAATGCTTGGTTCATTGCGCGAACGCTGGTTAGGCAAACACCTTAAATTTTTAGGTCGTCAATCGGATGCTTCAGATAAAGCGGCAGTTTGGGCAAACTTAGCAAAGTCGTTACGGTTATTATTCCAGTCACTTATTTTAGGACTAGGAGCTTATTTAGCGGTACAGAACGAAATTACCTCAGGTATGCTGATTGCAGGCTCTATTATTATGGGTCGTGCTTTAGCACCGATTGACCAAATGATTGCAACGTGGAAACAATTTGGCGGTGCACGTTCTGCTTACGAACGGTTAGAAGGCTTGCTTGCTGAATTTCCTGACAAAAAAGATCCTATGTCGTTACCAGCACCCAAAGGTAATATTTCTGTAGAAGCTGCATACCTCTTCCCACCAGGCTCAAAACAGCAATCCCTTGTTAATATTAGTTTTGCCGTTAATGCTGGTGAAGTTTTAGGCGTAATCGGTCCTAGTGCAGCGGGAAAATCCTCTTTAGCACGCGCCTTAATGGGGGTTTGGCCACTCGCTAGCGGAAAGGTTCGCTTAGATGGTGCTGACTTAAATCACTACAATCGCAATGAGCTTGGTCCACATATTGGTTATCTGCCACAAGATATTGAATTATTTGAAGGTACGATTGCTGAAAATATCGCCCGCTTTGGTGAGGTTGATCCTGAAAAAGTAGTTCAAGCTGCACAGCTCGCAGGTGTACATGACATGATTTTACGCCTACCTAATGGTTATAACAGTCCTTTAGGTGCTGGTGGTATCGCCTTATCAGGTGGTCAACGTCAGCGCGTTGGGTTAGCGCGCGCTATGTATGGCAATCCTCGCTTTGTTGTACTTGATGAACCCAATTCAAACTTAGATGATGCTGGTGAGCGTGCTTTAGTACAAGCCGTACTTAATTTCAAGCAAATGGGTACAACTGTTATTTTAATTACTCATCGCCCTGGTATTTTAGGCGTTACTGATAAAATTTTACTCTTGGTAGAAGGACAGGTTCGTGCCTTTGGTCCACGCGATGACGTGTTACGTGCATTACAAAATCAACCTGCAGCACCTGCGGCTGCACCAACAACAAACAATGGAGAGGGTGCGGCATGAGCCAACTAAATCCAATTAAAGATATTGCTGTTAAAGCTTCTAATTCAGAAGTGCTACTTGCAAAAGATGAGGTACTCACTGCACCAGCAGTCGAAAAAACAGCCCCCTTACCTACCTTGCAAATGGATGATAAGCCCTTTAGACGCTTTGGGTTGTTTGTTACGATTGGTATGCTAGGTGGATTTATACTTTGGGCAGGATTTGCTCCGCTTAAATCAGCGACTGTTGGACCTGGCAAAATTGTGGTTGAGTCACGCAACAAAGTCGTCCAACATTTAGATGGCGGCATTGTTGCTGAAATTTATGTTAAAGAAGGCGATTTAGTTAAAAAGGGACAGCCTTTATTACGCCTATCTGACACACAAACTAAAGCGCAACTTGATATTGTCAACAGTCAACTCTGGGAAGCGATTGCTAATTTAGAGCGACTGACGGCTGAGCATAATGGTCAAGAAACACTAGTATTGTCTAAGCGTGCACTTGCTTTACAAAGTGAACCGAAAATGGCGCAGTATCTCACAACGCAGGCTGAACTATTTAAGGTACGTCGTCAAGCATATCACAGCGAACAGTCTGTTCTAAAGCAACGTGTTGGACAAAGCAAACAGCAAATTCAAGGACTAGAGCAAATGATTGTGAGCGAGCAGAGTCGCGCTCAATCACTCAAAACAGATGTTAAAGATTGGCAGTCTCTCTATGATCAGCAATTTGCAGATAAAGTACGTCTACGTGAAATGCAGCGTCAATTAACCGAGTTAGAAGGCGACATTACAGGCAAGCAATCTGAAATTGCACGCTTAAAGCAAGTAACATCAGAAACAGAACATCAAGTATTATTGCGCCAGCAAGAGTACCTAAAAGAAGTGTCTGATCAAATGCGTGATGCACAAGCTAAACAGTCAGAATCTGAAGCACGTAGTGTTGCACTAACGGATCAGTTGCGTCGAATAGAGATTACAGCGCCCGATGATGGTCGTGTTGTTGGCTTTGATGTGGTTACAGTGGATGCTGTTATTGAGCCACGTCGTCCTATTATGCAAATCGTACCAACAACAGAACATGGCTTCTTAGTCATGGGGCATGTACAAACAACCGATATTGATATGGTCGCACTTGGTCAACGTGCCGAAATTAAATTTAACGCCTTTAATACTAGCTATTTACCCGTTCTTTATGGACACGTATCTAGTATTGGTGCTGATGCACTCATGGATGAAGCAACCAAAATGCCTTATTATGATGTTAAAGTAATACCAGAACCAGAGGCTGTTGCAGCACTCGAAAAACAAGGTTGGCAATTGGTTTCTGGTATGCCAGCCGATGTTTATATCATTACACGTGAGCGCACCTTAATTAGCTATATTATTAAGCCAATTCAAGTAATGTTTTCACGCGCCTTTAATGAAGATGATGGACTTTAAAATATGCAACGTTTATCGCTATTATTAACACTTGCACTATTGGGTAATAGCCCAGCCTATAGCGCAGTCATGACATTGGATGAGGCTTATCAGCTTGCTTTAGCAAAAGATGCAAAACTTGCCTCTTCTGAGGCGCATTTAGAAGCCGACACTGAGTTAACTGAGCAAGCTTTTGCTCAGTTACTGCCCCAATTTACAGCTAGTGCTTCTATCAAAAAAGAGCAATATCAACTCCCTACTAATCCTATGGCATTTGATGAAAATACGAACAATAAAAACTTGCAAGTATCGCAAGCGTTATATAATCGTCAAGCACTTTACGCATTAGATCAGGCAGGACTTAAGGTTGATTATTCTAAACTTCGACTCTCTAGTGCTAAAAATGAACTAGGCGTTCGTGTTGCTCAAGCCTATTTAAACCTTCTACTTACACAAGAAAATTTGTCTATTTCTCAACAACAGGTTGAAACTACGGCTAAGCGATTAGAGCAGGTTACAGCAGCGCTAAAAGTAGGCTACTCAACCAAAGTGGATCGATTAAGTTTACAGGCAGAATTAGATGATACTAAAGCTAAGCTTACCGCTGACCAACAACAGCTTATTTCTTTTCGTCAAAAGTTAAAAGTATTGATTGGACAAGATGTATCTGAAAATCTTCCTTGGCCAAAAATTGATGCCCATCAGCTTGTTAATCAATTTGTGCTTGGTAAACCTTGGCTTGAAGATGCACAGAAGAATAATTTAGATGTACAAATGCAACAAAAAGCAGTTGAAGTTGCCCAACAAGAAGTAGAAATTAGAAACTCAGCTTTTTATCCAACGGTTAATCTAGGTGGTTATTATTCTGACGCGAGTGGTGCAAGCTATTTTGCACAAAAAAATGATAATAAAGTGGTTTATATTGAAGTAAAACTACCGTTATATCAAGGTGGTTATGATAGTTCTCGTGTGCGTGAAAGCAAGTCTTTACTTCGCTCTGCCGAATATGATGAACGCTATGCAAAACTAGATGCAATGCAACAAGCTCAAGAACAAGTTTCTTCGGTTAATGCATCACGAGAAAAACTCGATGCATTAAAACAAGCTATTTTATCAGGTGAGTCTTATTTAGCGTCTGTTGAAGAAGGGTATCGTTTGGGTGTGAGAGATATTACTGAGGTTTCACGTGCTAAAGAAAAACTTTATGCGAATCGTCGCGATCAAATTCGCGCTTCCGTTGAGTTATTAAATGCACTCGTACAGCTTTATGCCGTATCAGGAGAGTTAGATGCAGCAGCTATGCAACAAATTAGTAAAGCTGCGTGGTAAGTTAATTAAACAATGAGACTCAATAATTGGTTGAATTAAGCAGCTTAGAATCAATCCCCTTACTACAGGGGATTGATTCTGCTTATTTAACACAACTTGGCGTACAAATGCGACAATATGACTATGAGCGCAAACAAATTGTATTGCGTAAGGGCGATGCAGCAGCAGAGCTCATGTTTTTATCAACAGGTCAACTTCAGGTCGTTGACATTAGTGCTGATGGTAAAGATGTGGGGCTTTATTTAATTGAAGCTGGTGCAGTGTTTGGACATATGGCACTACTCGATGAGCGACCACGATCAAGCTCTGTTATTGCAACCCAATCGTCACAAGTTATTGCCCTAGCTAAACCACTCGCCATTCAGCTTTTTTATGAACATCCTGTGGTAATGCATCGTCTTCTTATTGAGTTTGCTGGTATTATTCGTAACACTAATGCAGCACGCTCGGTCTTAAGTCAAAGCCATGCTGGTTCACGTGTGTTTTCTATTTTAGCGAACTTAATGCAGCCCAATATTGCAGGCATGATGACTATCGAAAAAATGCCGCGCCAACAAGAATTAGCCATTATGGCAAATACCAGTCGAGAAACAGTATCACGTGCTATTAGTGTTCTGACCAATAAAGGCATTGTTGAAAAAGATTTACGTCGCTTAATTATCCGCAAACCCAACGAATTAATTCGTCTTGCTGATGAGTCAGATGATGCTTAACAGATTTATTCAACTAAAGAATAGAATAGGTGAGTATGATATACTGAATAATTATAATTTATAATTATTTTAAAAAAACGTCATAATTAATAGCACTGTAACAATGAAAAACACCATGATAGATAATTCATCCACTATACAGACTTCTCTTAACGTATTATTAGTAGAAGATAATATCAGCTTAGCTGAAGAAATGGTTTCTTTTTTATCCGCTAATAAAATGATTGTAAGTCATGCAAATAGCATCAGGCAACTTGACGATTTGTTAACAAAAAATACTTATTCTCTACTTATTTTAGATAGACTATTACCAGATGGTGACGCTATCGAACATCTTAGTAACATTAAAAATCATCATGCAGGTTGTATTGTTATTCTTAGCGCACTGAATATGAGTCATGATCGTATTGTAGGTCTTAATTTAGGAGCAGATTATTATCTTGCTAAACCTATCGATCTCGATGAACTCTTGGCAGTCATTCATGCCCTTAACCGTAAGATAGATACTTCACCTGCATTGTCTAGTTGGCTACTACTAGAAGAAAAAAATTCCTTACAAACGCCAAATAATGTCGAAATCAGCTTAACAGGAACAGAATTTAATCTTGTTGCTGCATTAATGCACCAGCAAAACAAAGTATTAAAACGTGAAGATATTGTGCGCATCTTAGGATTTAAACTATCCAATTATGATGTAAGAAGCCTTGATACAATTGTTTGTCGTTTACGCGCTAAGATTCGCAAAATATCGGGCGATAAAATACCCATTCATACCTTTTCTAAGGTGGGTTATGCATGGAAAATAGATTTAACTGACAATAATACGTAATACATTTTTTATTAGGATATTTTTCTATGACTCGCGACGTTCTTTTTTCTGGCATTCAACCTTCGGGACAGCTCAATATTGGGCATTATTTGGGTGCAATGAAAAATTGGGTACGATTACAACAGGATTTCGATTGTTTATTTTCCTTAGTTAATTTGCACGCAATTACTCAGCGTCAAAATCCCTTGGAACTTAAAAAACGCAGCTTGGACTTTGTTGCTTTATATATTGCCTGTGGTATCGACCCTAACCAAAGTACTATTTTTACCCAATCTGACGTACCTGAACATAGCGAGCTGATGTGGTTGTTATCATGCCACACTTACATGGGCGAGTTAGAGCGAATGACACAGTTTAAAGATAAAACAGCTAAAAATACGGACAATATTAATTTAGGATTGTTTGCTTATCCTGTCCTTATGGCTGCAGATATTTTACTTTATCAAACCAAAGCAGTACCCGTTGGTAATGATCAAAAACAGCACTTAGAGCTAACACGCGATCTCGCCACACGTATGAATAATATTTATGGTGATATCTTTACGCTTCCTGAGCCCTATATTCCCAGTGTAGAAGCAGGTGGGCGCATTATGAGTCTGCTTGAGCCTGAAAAAAAGATGTCTAAATCAGACGATAATACAGGTAATTATATTGCTCTTCTTGATAGCCCTGACGTTATTCGTAAAAAACTAAAAAAAGCAGTAACAGATACTGATAACAACATCCGTTATGATCGTGACACTAAAGCGGGCGTAAGTAATTTGTTAACGTTATTAGCGGGTGCAACAGGAAAATCTATTACTGATCTTGAGTCTGACTATATAGGCAAAGGCTATGGACATCTTAAAGTCGATACGGGAGAGGCTATTATTTCGCTACTTGACCCCATTCAAAGCGAATTTACTCGCTTACGTAATGATGAAGCTGAGCTTAACGCCGTTTTAAAAATTGGAGCAAATAAAGCTCGTATACAGGCACAAGCAACCTTAGAAAAGGTAAAAAGTGC
>CAMCGI010000088.1 GCA_945874205.1 Francisella tularensis subsp. holarctica | reverse complement strand
TGGTAAAATTAGGGCTGGATCTACTAAAGTACAATCAACTGCAACTGTACTACAAGAAATTGAAACACAAGCAGAAAAAGTAGAAAAACTTGTTGAAGAAATTGCCTCAACATCCAGTGAACAATCTACTGCAATGCGTGAAATTCATCACGCTGTCGAAACAATGGACGAAATGACACAACAAGGTGCCGCACAAGCTGAAGAACTCGCTGCTATGTCAGGAAGTATGAATCAACAAGCGCAAGATATTTCACAGGCACTCGCACAATTCAAACTACCCGCTGGTACGATTAGCGCACAGCCCAATACGAGATCGAACACCGCTAGCAAGCCAACGAATACTAAATTTCCTACCTCTAAACCAACAAAGAAACTAGCGCCTACCTCACGAAACCAGAATGAATGGGAAAACTTTTAACGTGTTAGTTTAATACCTTTCACAAAAACGTCAAACAAAGCCCACTTTATCTTGTATAATAGTGGGCTTTGTCTTTACAAATATTTTTTGAGCACATACCATGACGCCTATTGAACGCATCCGTAACATCGCCATTATCGCCCACGTTGATCACGGCAAAACAACTCTCGTTGACCAACTTTTACGCCAATCTGGCACACTCGATGCCCGCAAGGACACAGGCGAGCGCGTCATGGATTCAAATGATATTGAAAAAGAGCGTGGTATCACCATTTTGGCAAAAAACACCGCCCTCAACTGGAAAGATGAGCGCGATGGCATGACTTATCGCATTAACATTGTCGACACCCCAGGTCATGCCGACTTTGGTGGCGAAGTAGAACGTGTTCTATCGATGGTTGACTCTGTATTATTGTTAGTCGATGCTGTTGAAGGTCCTATGCCTCAAACACGTTTTGTAACACAAAAAGCATTAGCACAAGGCTTAAAGCCAATCGTTGTCATTAACAAAGTTGACCGTCCACAAGCGCGTACTGCATGGGTTGTTGATGAAACATTCGACCTATTCGTTCGCCTAGGTGCAACTGATGCTCAATTGGATTTCCCGATTGTTTACGCATCAGGCTTAAACGGCTTTGCTGGCATGGAAGAAAGCGTGCGCGAAGGCGACATGATTCCATTATTCCAAACAGTTCTTGATCGTGTTGCTTCACCCAATGTTGATAAAGACGCGCCTTTCCAGATGCAAGTCACTCAGCTTGACTATGATACTTATAAAGGCATCATTGGCACAGGTCGTATCCAACGCGGTATGATTAAAACCAATACCCCAATTACCGTTATTGGTCGTGATGGTGCAAAACGCAATGGTCGTATTTTAGAAGTATTGCGCTCAAATGGCTTGGATCGTGAGCCTGTTCCTTTTGCACAAGCAGGTGAAATTATCTCCTTTACAGGTCTTGATCCGTTATTTATTTCTGACACGCTATGTGACCCAACTTGTGTTGAAGCCTTAACCGCGTTAGTGGTTGAAGAACCAACAGTATCGATGACGTTCCAAGTGAATACTAGCCCATTCGTTGGTAAAGAAGGCAAGTTATTAACTAGCCGTCAGATTCGTGAACGTCTCGAAAAAGAATTGATGACTAACGTCGCATTGCGCGTCGAAGACACTGAAGATTCTGAGAAGTTCCGTGTATCGGGTCGTGGTGAATTACATTTGTCTGTTTTAATTGAAAACATGCGTCGTGAAGGCTTTGAGCTAGGTGTTTCTCGTCCTGAAGTTATTTTCAAAGAAGTGGATGGCGACATTCAAGAACCTTACGAAACACTCACAGTTGACGTAGAAGAAGTGCATCAGGGTTCAGTGATGGAACAATTAGGCAAACGTAAAGCTGAAATGAAAGACATGATTCCTGATGGTCATGGTCGTGTGCGTTTAGACTTTATTGTGCCTTCTCGTGGTTTGATTGGTTTCCGTGGCGAATTTTTAACCTTAACTCAAGGTTCTGGTTTACTTTACTCAAACTTTTTGCATTATGCACCTCGCTTTACAGGCACACTGGGTCAACGTCACAACGGTGTACTCATCAGTAACGAAATGGGCAAATGCTTAAACTACTCATTAAACAACCTACAAGAACGTGGTCGCTTAATGGTAGGTCATGGTGATGAAGTCTACGAAGGTCAAATTATTGGTATTCATAGTCGCGATAATGACTTAGTTGTTAACGCGCTTAAAGGCAAAAAATTGACTAACATGCGTGCCTCTGGCACAGATGAAAACGTGGTATTAACACCACCAGTTCGTATGACACTAGAGCAAGCACTCGAATTCATCGATGATGATGAGCTAGTTGAAGTTACTCCTAAAAGCGTGCGTATTCGTAAGAAGCATTTAACAGAAAATGATCGTAAGCGTTTTGGTCGTAAAGACTAACGCGTTTAATTAAACGGGTTAGTAAAACGCAAAGAAAGGTCTGTCTAAAAAGCAGACCTTTTTTAATCGTCTATCTACAGACAAGACATGCGTTTAACATTATAATGCCAACAATAAGCTTAGTTTAGTGACGATTATAATGCCCATAAAAGAGACTCTACCGCAATTACTTGCCATCGATGATGATCCTATTACACGTATGATGCTTGAAAAGGTGTTGGTGCGTGCGGGCTATCGTATCGTAACCGCTACCAGTGGTGAAGCTGGTATTGCACTGTCGGCGCAAATTCAACCAGACCTTATTTTGCTCGATGTGCTTATGCCAGGTATTGATGGTTTTCAAACATGCAAAATACTACGCACTGTCGCTAGTAGTGAGCATATTCCTATTATCATGCTCACAGGGTTAGAAGATCCTGAATCGATTGGAACAGCCTTTGATGTTGGTGCAACAGATTTTGTCACTAAGCCAATCAATTGGGGACTACTCGCACAACGTGTTAAGTTCGCTTTGCGTGCTTACGAAATGGAACAAGGGCTACGTAAAGCACAATCTCAATTAGCATATGCTCAACGACTTGCCCAGTTAGGTTATTGGGAATGGAATCCAGAAACAGATATTGTTTCTGGATCAGCAGAGGTGTTTGCACTTTTTGGTCATTCACAAGCAAAAAACATGCTTCGTCATACCTTTTTAAGCCACCTAACCCATGAAAGCCAGCTAAAACTGCAAGCTGCGATAGCAAGCCTTGAAGAGGGAGTTGATACACTATCATTAGTTATCCATGTTGAAAAGCCAACGGGTGAGGTTGTACTTAATATTTTAGGTGAAGCAGCACGTGATGAAACTGATAAAGTTATTTCACTTTCTGGTTCCGTACAAGACATTACTCGCATTAGTCAGGCTGAAGCGACTATTTCTCGACTCAACCTACACGATAGCTTAACTGATTTACCTAATCGTAATTTCTTTATGGAAATATTGCTACAGGGTTTGCAACGTCGTGCAAATAGCAAGGATGCACACGCACAACTGGCTGTTTTAACATTAGATATTGATCGATTTAAATTGTTTAATCAATCATTAGGCATTAGCGGTGGTGATACACTACTTAAAGACTTATCTAATCGTCTTACACAAATTACACGAGAAGGGGATGTTATTGCACGCCTTGGATCGGATGAATTTGTTGTATTGATTGACATAAACAGCGACGACAAAATTGAAGCGATTGCAAGTCGCTATTATAGCAATTTGCTTAAAGCTTTTAGCATTAATGGTGCTGAGGTATTTATTACCCCTTCTCTGGGTATTGCCATTGCACCACTCGATAGCGAACAACCAGAACCACTACTCGCTTGCGCAAACACGGCAAAAACACGTGCTAAACATGCTGGTGGTAATCAATACCAGTTTTACACGGCAAGCATGAACCAGCAAGCTGCCAAACGGTTAAAACTCGAACATGATTTGCGTCGCGCTATTGAACTGGGGCAGATGCGCGTTTACTATCAACCCAAAATTGCCTCTAATGGCTTGCGCCTTATTGGTGCGGAGGCATTGGTACGCTGGCAACATCCTGAGTGGGGATTAGTTAGCCCTGACAACTTTATTCCTATTGCCGAAGAAACAGGCATGATTTTAGAAATTGGTAAATGGGTACTTAATGAAGCATGTAGAAAAGCGGTTAACTGGCGCAAACATGTTAGCGACTTTCATATTGGTGTTAACCTATCTGCACGTCAGTTTTTACAAGACGATTTAATTGAGCAAGTAGAACAAGCACTAAGTGAAAGTCAGTTACCAGCAGCGGCACTAGATCTCGAAATAACCGAAAGCTTAGCAATGGAAGATGCACAGCGTAATATTGAAATTTTACGTGAACTAAAAGCATTGGGTATTCATTTATCAATTGATGATTTTGGAACTGGTTATTCTAGCTTATCTTATTTGCAAGCATTGCCTGTCAATACGATTAAAATTGACCGTTCATTTATTATGCGCATCGGCACACCAGAAGGCAGTAAATCAGATGAAGGCATTACATCTGCTATTATTGCAATGGCACATAGTTTAGATTTAAGCTTAGTCGCTGAAGGCATCGAAAATAAAGAACAGGCTGACTTTTTAACACGTCAAGGATGTGAGGTTTTTCAAGGATTTTATTTTGGACGACCAATACCAGCAAATGAGTTAGAAAAAAAATACCCTGTTTTACTCGGAAACTGATTAACTTTACGCTTTTCTTAATAAAGCACTATTAAAAAATCGAACAAAAAGGAAAAAAATATGAACCAACTACTTGATCTTGACACCCTAAACACGCTAAAAGATGTTATTGGTGATGATTTAATTGAAATTATTGATAGTTATTTGCAATTATTACCAGAACAGATTGATGCTATCGAAAGCAGTGCTCGTATTGATGATGCAACCAATATGCGCTTACACGCACACACATTAAAAGGCAGTTCAAGTAATGTTGGCGCACTGGAATTAGCAGAAATAAGCCATAAATTAGAAGATTTAGCTAAAGAAGGTCAGACGGCTGCCTCACTAAATAAAATGGGAGAATTGCGTAGTTCTTCTATGCGCACCACTGAAGCGTTACGTAAGTTCATGGTATAACAGTAACTATGCAATATCAAATAACACCAAAAATAAGTAAAAGTGCTGCTTTGCCGCATAGTTTGTTTATTCTAAATCTTTTAATCGTCCATTTATTCGCTTCTTATACCATGCTTGAGTTAGGCTATGGCAAGCAAGTTATTTTTATTCCTTTTGTTTCCATGGTGATTTTGGCACTCTTGTGGTTTAAAACAAAACAGGTCATTGCAGCACCAACGATTGATTGGTTTACCAAAACCCATTGGTTACTCATGACCAAACGCATTCATATGCTACTCATTTTTTATGTTGTTGGTTTGGTGCTCGGTGGGTTTACTTACCTGATGGTTGGCATGAGTCCATTAAAAGGTAATGACATCACAACCATTGCCTTGCGTATGGGTGCTGTTCCTGTCTTTTTGGGACTATTGGTCACTTTTGTTTTATCAGGTGGCTCTATTTATGATGCACAACGTGGTGTGATTGGTCAAAAAATTATTGATCAGCTTCCACCTTCTGACGATATGATTGCAATCCATACCGATGAAGAAGTAAATCGAATCACTATGCATCAACAGGATCATTAACACGTGACAACAAAGCAAAACAGAGTGCATAAAACTTTTTATTGGGGATGGATGACGCTCATTATCGGTGCCATATTAGCTGCCGTTAGTATTTTTTGGGTTGAACCTCCCACGACAGAGCAAAATGCGACAGCCTTGCCTTGGGAAGCAAAAATAAATGATGAAGGAAAGCTTGAAATCCTTGGCTTAACTTTGGGAAAGAGCACCACGCGTGATGCAATGGCACTTTATGGTAAAGAAGTTCAAATTACCCTATTTGCCAATATGCAAGGTGAAGCAGTTAGTTTAGAAAGCTTCTTTGAAGATATGTATATTGGTTATAGTTTGCGTGGTCGGTTGGTATTAACGCTTGATATTAAACCAGAACAGCTTAATCAAATGATGGATGTTGGCACACGCATTAAAACAACCGAAACGGGCGCACGTGAAGTTAGCTTATCGAGCAAGGATAGTGCTGCTGCGCTAAACATTCCGATTCGAGCATTGACTTACTTACCTTATCCTAAGTTAGATGAATTGACACTTAAAAGCCGCTTTGGTGAGCCTGAACAAGATGTCGTAGGCGAAGATAATATTCGACGTTGGTATTATCCTAAACGCCAACTTATTATTTTATTCCACGATTCCGAGCGTAAGTCTTTACAGTTTGGCAAATAATTAACACCACATTATCAAATATTACTTTTCTAAGAGAGCATTATGAGTACGACACTTTTTACGTCAGAATCCGTTTCTGAAGGACATCCAGACAAAATTGCCGATCAAATTTCGGATGCAATTTTAGATGCCATTTTGACACAAGATACGAAAGCACGTGTTGCCTGTGAAACCTTCGTTAAAACTGGTATGGTTTTGGTCGGTGGCGAAATCACGACCTCTGCTTGGGTTGATATTGAAGACTTAGTCCGTAAAGTTGTCAAAGATATTGGTTATGACCGTGGTGATTTAGGCTTTAATGGTGATGATTGCGCCGTTCTTTCAGCTATTGGCAAACAATCTGCCGATATTGCCGTTGGTGTGGATGAAGATCCAGAGGCTGCAAAAGAAATGGGTGCTGGTGATCAGGGGTTAATGTTTGGCTATGCCAGCAATGAAACTGAAACCCTTATGCCTGCCCCGATTTATTACGCACACCGTTTAGTCGAACGTCAGGCTGCCATGCGCAAGCAAAATGTATTGCCTTGGTTACGCCCCGATGCGAAAAGCCAAATTACATTACGCTACGAAAATGGTGTGCCTGTTGCGGTAGATGCTGTTGTCTTATCAACACAACATGACCCTGATATTTCGACCAAAGACCTGCGTGAAGCGGTAATGGAAACCATTATTAAACCTGTTATCCCTGAAGCGTGGTTGCACAAAGATACGCTATTCCACATCAACCCAACAGGGCGTTTTGTGATTGGCGGTCCTGTGGGTGATGCGGGGCTAACTGGACGTAAAATTATTGTCGATAGCTATGGTGGCATGGCACGTCATGGCGGTGGTGCTTTTTCAGGTAAAGATCCCTCTAAAGTTGACCGTTCTGCTGCTTACGCGGGACGCTATGTCGCAAAAAACATTGTTGCTGCAGGCTTAGCAGACAAGTGTGAGATTCAAGTATCATATGCTATCGGTGTAGCAAAACCAACATCAATTAGCGTCGAAACCTTTGGCACAGCTAAAGTTGATACCGCTCTGATTGAAAAACTGATACGTGAACACTTCGATTTGCGCCCACGTGGTATTATCGAAATGCTTGATTTATTGCGTCCTATCTATCGTCAAACAGCTAGCTATGGTCATTTTGGTCGTGAATTACCCGACTTTACATGGGAGCGCACAGACAAAGCTGAATTATTACGTGCAGAGGCTGGGTTAGCATGAAATTAAGTGCCGAATTTTTCCCCCCTCGCACCCCCGAAGGACTCGACAAATTATTAGAAGTTGCGGAGGGCTTTCGCCCTTTTGACCTTGACTATATTTCGGTTACTTACGGTGCAGGT
>CAMCGI010000087.1 GCA_945874205.1 Francisella tularensis subsp. holarctica | reverse complement strand
CCAGTAAAAACTGTAACAGAACACCCTAAAAAGCAAGAGTTAGCGGCTGTTGTTTCGGATAAACCAGTAAAGCAAGATGCGCCAGTTCTGGTGAAGACGGCATCAATTTCATCGTTATTGAGTAGCGCGTGGGCAAGTTGGCATCAGGGAGATGCCTTAAGTGCAGAAAAAAAATATCGTCAAGTTTTAGAAAAACAGCCCAATAATCGTGACGCACTCATTGGTTTGTTTGCTGTATTGCAGTTAAAACCATCGGCAGAGCAGCAAACACAGGATGTTGCGCAAAAACTAACAGAGCTATATCCCGATGATAGTGAGGTAAGTACATTAGTTGCAAATGCACAGGGTTTAGTTGTATCCTCCGCGGATAACGAAGAGTTAGAGCTTAAAAATCAGCTATATAAAGAGCCTAATAACGCAGCAACTTTGTATCAATTAGGAAATTTTTATGCTAACGCTAAACGTTGGTCAGAAGCACAGGCTGTTTTTTTTAAGGCTGTTTCATTAGATTCTGGACAATCAGAGTATTTAGCAAATTTAGCTATCTCATATGATCAGTTGGGTAAATCAGAGTTAGCGATTGCGACTTATCAACGCGCCTTAGATGCGCTAAAAACACGTCCTTCACTTTTAAATCAAGAAGCGTTATTAGCCAGACTTAATTATCTTACACAACAATCTGAGTAAGGATGACGTGTTATGTCTATAACAGTAACATCAGCCAATCAACAAGCTCAACCTGCTCGTTTTGGTGACATATTAATCAAAAAAAATCTAGTAACACAAGATGAGTTGGGTGTTGCACTTGTTGAACAGCGCAAAACAGGTCGAAAGCTTGGTGAAGTGCTTGAGTATATGGGATTCATTACGCAAGAAGCGTTGCGCGATGCTGTAGGTGAGTCTGTTGGCTATACTTCTATTTCGTTAAGTAATATTGTTCCCGATGAGCAAGCGTTATCTTTAGTACAAGAGCCTTTTGCACGTATGCACAAACTAATGCCCGTGGTTTACAGTGCAGAAACAGGTATTCTTAAAGTTGCGACATCAAATCCAGACGATTTAATTACATTAGATAGATTGCGTCGTCATATTGTAAATAAAGATGTCATTATTGAAAGTTATGTTGCCTCTGAAAAAGATATTTTGGCAACAATTGACCATTATTATGGTTATGAGTTATCTATTGATGGCATCTTAAAAGAATTAGAAACAGGTGAAATTAATATTCAGCTATTAACACAAACAGATGAGTATTCTCATCCTGTAGTACGCTTAGTGGGCAGTTTTTTAACAGATGCTGTTAAGCGCACAGCTTCAGATATTCACTTTGAGCCAGAAGAGTTTTATATTCGTATGCGCTATCGTGTCGATGGTGTCTTACAGCAAATTCGTTTATTGCATCGTAGTTTTTGGCCATCTGTGCTCGTGCGTCTTAAAATCATAGCGAATATGAATATTTCAGAAACACGCTTACCACAAGATGGTCACATTAAACTCAATGTTGCTGGACGGCGTATTGATTTTCGTGCTTCAACACAGCCAACGTTGCATGGTGAAAACGTGGTATTGCGTATTTTAGATCGAGAAAAAGGAATTGTGCCTTTAGATAAATTAGGACTTCAACCCGATGTTTTGCGTGAAATACACTACATGATGGCAAAGCCTGTGGGTATTTTTTTAGTAACAGGTCCAACTGGCTCAGGTAAAACCACAACGCTTTATTCTATCCTGAATCAAATTAATAGTGTTGAAGTAAACATTATGACACTAGAAGATCCTGTCGAATATCCTATGCAACAAATTCGCCAAACCAATGTGAATGACGATATTGGATTAAGTTTTTCAACGGGAATCCGCTCATTGATGCGTCAAGATCCTGATGTTATTTTGGTTGGTGAAATTCGTGATGAAGATACCGCAAAAATGGCGGTACGTGCTGCCATGACGGGACACCAAGTGTATGCTACGCTACATGCAAACTCTGTTTTTGGTGCTATACCACGCTTACTTGATATTGGTGTCGAAAAATCCATTTTATCGGGTAATATTATTGGTGTTTTAGCACAGCGATTGGTTCGTAAATTATGTACGCATTGTCGAGAAAAATATGAGGCAGGTTTAACAGAAATTAACCTAATGGGGGTTAAGGATAAGACGCAGTCACAGCATTTATACCGTAGTACGGGGTGTACTCACTGTAATTTTACAGGCTATAAAGGGCGCGCCTCTGTGGTTGAAGTGTTACGTTTTGATGTTGATTTAGATGAAATGATTCTAATGGGTGAGTTGGGTAAGCATTTTGTTGAAGTGGCAAAAGAAAAAGGATTTCAATCTATGGCTGATATGGGATTTCGATTAGTCAAAGAGGGTGTGACTTCATTAGAAGAGTTGTCTCGTGTTATTGATTTGACTGAGTTTGTATAGTCTATGGAACTTTATCATTATACAGGTATTAGCAAAGATGGCTCGCGTGTTAGTGGTGTGCTTAATGCAACAAGCAACGAAGATTCAGAGCGTCAACTGCATCAAATGGGCATTGAGGTATTATCTGTTCATTCTAAAAGTGCGCTATTTTCTTTTGGTCATACTAAAAAAGTAGCAAGTAAAGACATTATTACGATGACTTTTCAGTTAGAACAATTATTACGTTCTGGTGTTCCCCTGTTAGAAATATTACAAGATTTAAGAGAGTCATTTGAACCAAGTTATTTTAAAGATGTATTAACAGGGTTATATGACGCGATGATTAATGGGGCAACTTTTTCACAAGGATTAGCGCGTTATCCAGATGTTTTTGATGATGTTTATGCTAGTTTAGTGGCTATTGGTGAAAAAACAGGACAGCTTGAAAGCGTGCTACATGATTTAGGTATGAATTTGCGCTGGCAAGACGAACTTGAATCTAAAGCTAAAAAAATTATGATTTATCCGAGTATTGTTTTTTCTGTCGTAATGTTAGTAATTACTTTTCTAATGATTTTTTTAGTGCCTCAGTTAGTGAGCTTTATTACAGGTATGGGACAAAAGTTGACATTTGTTACTTTGTCACTTATTGCTGTGTCAGACTACTTTGTTAATTATTGGCATGTTACATTTGTTGGGATATTGTTAGTAATCTTGTTTTTTAGGTACGCCCTTAAAAATTACCCAAAATTTCGATTTCTAATGCACAAAATGATTTTGAGTATAGCACTCATTGGTCCAATCATATTTAAATTAAAAATTGCAAGAATGACCAGTACCATGGCAATTATGTATGCGGCAGGTGTGTCGTTACAGGAAATTATTAATATGGCTGGTAAAGTCGTTGGTAATGATTTTTTATGCTCTAAACTAGTCGAGGTCGAAAAAAAAATTATTGATGGTAGCTCTATTGCAGATAGCTTTGCTTCGGTAAATGTCTTTCCTCCCTTGATTCTAAAACTGATTAAAGTGGGTGAAACAACGGGTAGAATGGATGAGGCAATGCGTAATGTGAGTTATTTTTATGATCGAGAAGCAAAAGAACTGATTGAAAAAGTAGAGCCTGCTATTGAACCAATCATTACATTGTTTTTAGCGATATTAGTCGGTTGGATTATGATGGCAACTCTAGGTCCTGTTTATGATGTTATTACTAAGATTAAATAATTTTTTGATGCCTATATGAGTGAAAAATTAACCATTATTGTGTATCAAAATGAGTTGCTATGCTGTCATGTTGTCGGTAGTAAGTTTCACGATATTTCAAGAATTGAGTTTGATATAAAACCATTACTTGTATGGTTAAAGCGTTTTCCTAATGCGAGCATTAATCTGCTAGTCGATTTAATCGAAGAAGAAGTGTACGTTGAAAACTCACCAATGTTATTTTCATGGGAGCAAAAGCTTTTTGCAGCGCGGCAGATGCGTAAGCGTTTTCCTAAAACAGAGTTTTGTCAGTATCAATTCTCTACACCAAATGTCTTGCCATGGCAATCAAGGGCTGGGTTTTTATTGGTGTCAGGCTTTAATGATGATACGTTATTAACCAAACTATTATCTTGGCTTGATGCCGCTGAATATCCTGTTTTGTCTATTTATTCTGTTAATTTACTACTCCCCAATTTATTCAAAGAAGTCTGGTTTCATAAGCAGTTAAAAAATAGTAGTTGGCGGGATAAACCTCATTTTTTATTAATTAGAACGAGTAATGATAATTTTAGACAGATTTTGATTGTGCAGGGAACATTGCGTGCAACACGACAAATTCAAATCAGAAGTCATACTGTAGAAGGGCAGATGCAACAGTTATTGCAAGAAATTAAAATGTTAGATAAGTTCGTACATACGCAAAAAATGGTGCCATATGACGAAACCCCCGATTTATATTATTTAGGTTCTAATGATGCTGATGCTGCTTCAGCTTGGAATGTTTTTCAGAGTACGTCTTTTGGTGCTGCAGGGAGTGGAGCATTTATTGCCATTGCTTCTATTGTTCATGATGCTAATAAAAATATAGATGTATATGAACTTTTGCCAATATTAGCATTTAGACATAAAAAACAAAATAGGCATTATTTCCCTAAATCTGTACATGAAGCGATAAAGTTTCAAAATATTAATTATTTAATATGGTCATCTTTATTGGTAATGATTATATTTCTTATTTCTTATTTTGTACATTTTGGTGCTAAAATTGTAAATTTTAATGAAGCAATGACATTATTAGAAAATCAGCAGTTACGGTATCAAAGTTTAATTAAAAAAATGGAATCTCAGTTAAAATTAAATATTCCTGTTGATCAGCTTAGAAGTTCTGTCGAGCTTGTTGAGTATTTAAGTAAAACAGAGGAGAAACAAAAGTCATTACCTTATTTAGTTGACTTATCACAAGTATTATATTCTTATCCTAGTATTCATTTAGTTGAGGTGTTGTGGGCACCACAAAAAAGTGAGGAACAGTCAGATAATAAGCTGGATTTAACACAGTTTAGTCTTACGTTAAATGCACAAATATCGGGTGATAAAAATACGAGATTGAATCAGATTTTAGATACAATGGATAAATTCTTAACAGATATTACTAAAAAACCAACGATTCTTAGTGCGGAATTAGTAGAAAAGCCAATTAATATAGACTCCTCTCGTCCGATAACAATTCAGGCAAAAGACACCTTTGCTGAAGCGCAAAGTTATCCGTTTAAGCTGATTTTAAGGTTTAAGCAACCATTATGACGCTTTCTTATTTACAACGCTCGTTATTAAAACCTACTTTATATTTCGTGGTAACCTGTATTGTTTTTTATTTTTCTTTTATAAAACTAAACGAGTTACTTGAAAGTATGAATACAAAACTTGATGTACAGCAAAATAAAGTAGAGTCTTTGTATCAAGAAGTGCATATAATGGTAGAAAAGATAGAGCTGATCAAACAATACAATGGACGGTTCAAGCAGCTAGTTGAAAAAGGCATTGTGGGCGAAAAAAATCGTGCAAATTGGATTGATAATATGATGGAAGCAATTAATCACTATGATGTACATGATGCCAGTATTCAGTTTTCTGCACGCTCTTCATTTCAACCACAACAATTAGGTGTATTTGTTGATAATAAATTAGCGCATTATGAACAAATTATATTTAATGGTAATTTTCAGCACGAAATAGATTTTATTTTGTTTATGAATTATTTAACGGAAAAGGTACATGCGTTAACCTTAGTTCATGGATGTTCACTTAAGCTACTCAATGAAAATAAAGCGTCAATTAATGATGGTTTGCAGTTCCGTGCTGATACAGGCAATATTAATGCAAACTGCCAATTTAGTTTTGTTGAAGTATCACCATATGATGGCACCTTAACAGAAGTAAAACAATAAATTTTTTAAAATAAATCGAAAACAGAATGTATTATTTACGCGTATTAGGTTGTTTTTTGCTATTATCGATAATGATAGTAAGCAGTGCGCAAGCTGCAGAATTAAGGCTAATGCGTTTATTTAGCACACCAGCAGAGCGCACAATGATCGAACAACAAAAAAAACAAGCGCAAACAGGTTCTATTAGTGCACAAAGTAATACTACATTAGTACAAAGTACACGTATTTCATTGGATGCTGTTTTGATAGGAAAAAGAACGACTATTTGGATTAATCGACACTTAATCATCGAGCCAATTGAGCTTAATGGTATTTATATTGACCCAAGTAATGCCACTCAAAAGGGACTATGGATAGTAACCCCAGAGGGTAAAAAATTTATTAGACAAGGTCAAGTTTATTTAACAGACTCAGGCAAGGTAGTGGAGCGTTATGAGGCAATATAGACATTATCAAGGAGGTGCTGCGTTATTATTAATTGCCGCTGCAATGATTGTCGCTGCATCTGTGCTTTCTTATCAGTTACTGGGTGGGTTGGGTGCGAAGCTAAAACGACAAAATGCGCAGGAAATGTCACAGGCTTTGGCTGATGCTAAGGAGAATTTGCTGGTTTTTGCGAGTATGCAGCCAGAAATATACAATAGTGTAAATATAGATGAAGTTTCTGGCATAGGATATCTCCCAGCACCAGACTTTGATAATGACGGACGTATGGGTATCGGTTTAGCTAACCTAAACACAAATACCTCAGCACTTAATGTGATCGGATTACTACCATCGGTTAAGAACGGCACAGCGAGTAGTGTTGTTGGTTATTTCTCTTTTAAAATGAGAAATGGATGTCAGCAATCTACACCAGACTCTTGTACGCGTGAATCCAATATGATTTGGTACGCGATGAGTGGTCGGACAAACAGTCCAGGAGATTTGCGATTAACTTCGCGTCTAAAAGGAACGAATACAAGAGCCTTAAATTCAAATACCCTACGAAGTGAGCTTCTCGTTAATACTTCTGGCAATGCTTTGAGTGCTGCCTCTTGTACTACGCAAGGTATTATTTGTGTAGATGGCAATCCTGTTGTTGCTGTTTTAATTGCTGCAAGTGAACCGTTGAGCACACAAACTAACCGTAACAGTGCGCCAATAGATTTTACTCAGTATGTAGATATGAATAATTCTGATACGGATTTATATAATTTTGTAAGTCGCTTTCCAGTTGGGCAGACTTGCTCCGTTGATGCGAATAGACCTGATAGGTGTTTTAATGACCAAGTTGTCTCGATAACCTATAACGATTGGAAAAATGCAATGGAGTCAAGAGTAAAGCAAGATGAAAACTATCCAGCCTTGTGTGCAGGTACATTGTCAACGAATCATTGGTTATCAAGAAATGGATGGAGTTTTTTATGCGGTTCTTAAAAAATAGTAAGGGATTTACCCTTGTCGAAGTTGCGATTGTATTATTGATTGTTGGCTTGTTATTAGGGGGTGGCATGAATTTAATGTCGGCTTCTGCGGATACTGTGCGTTATAAAGAGTCACAAAACAATTTAAATGAAGTTAAAGAAGCACTGGTTACTTATTACACACAGTACAAGCAGCTTCCTTGTCCTGATACAGATAATGATCCGACCAACACGGCAACCTATGGTACAGAAAATCGTACAGGAACCACGTGTGCACTCAATTGGGGCTGGT
>CAMCGI010000086.1 GCA_945874205.1 Francisella tularensis subsp. holarctica | reverse complement strand
AAAAGTATTGACTATATTTTATTCTTGCAAGAAACAGCGCTCATACTAATGCAACCACAAGCACGTATTGAGGCGGTTATTAATCGACTGACTGCAGCTGGTTTGCTTGAAAAACGCAAAGGTCAATTTACCAGTACGGAATTGTGTTTTTTAGAAACTCAGGAATTTTTAGCCATGGCTACTTCAGCTATGGCTAAAAAAGAAGCATAATTTTTAGCTTTCACTAAGCATTTCTAATTCATCGCTAAGCATTAACCATTGCTCCTCCACTTCAGCAAGGCGACTTTTAATAGTACCTTGCTGTTGTAACGCTTGTTGCAATTTGGCTTTTTGTTCCACTTCGTAAATACTAGTTTCGCCTAAAACTGCTTCAACTATCGCAAGTTCGGCACTAAGTTTTTCCATTTCTTTTTCTAGTTTTTGTATTTGTTGTTTTAAGGGACGTAAGCGTTCGCGTTGTTCAGCAGCTTCTTTGCGATCTTGTTTTTTATCGACCTTGGGCGTATTAGTGTCATTATTAACCGCTTGGGTTGTCGCTTGTTGCTGATTACGATTTTTGAGCCACTGAGCATAGTCGTCTAAATCACCATCAAATACTTGCACTTGACCATCTGCAACTAGCCAGAACTCATCGACTGTACTGGCAAGCAAGTGGCGGTCATGTGATACGAGCACCATTGCTCCTTCAAACTCTTGCAGTGCAATGACTAATGCTTCGCGCATATCCAAATCTAAGTGATTGGTTGGCTCATCGAGCAGTAGTAAGTTCGGGCGTTGCCATGCTAATAATGCCAATGCTAAACGCGCTTTTTCACCACCCGAAAAATTACCAACAGTTGCTAAAGCAGCATCACCCGCAAAACCAAAGCCACCTAAAAAGTCTCGATGCTCTTGCTCTTTGATGGTTGGTGATAAGCGCTGCAAATGTAGAAGTGGCGATGCGTGTGCATCCAAGGATTCTGTCTGATGTTGTGAGAAATAACCAATCGTAAGATGGTCACCGATTAGTCGCTTGCCAGTCAATTGACGAATTTCACTCGTTAGTGTTTTAATGAGCGTTGATTTCCCCGCTCCATTAGGGCCTAGTAGCCCAATGCGCATCCCAGGTAATAGCGAAAAGTTAACTTTGCTTAAAATCGTTTTGTCGCCATGACCTAGATCAGAAAATTTGAGCGTCATTAGCGGGCTAGACATTTTATCTGATGACGGTAAGCTAAAACTAAAGGGAGAGTCGGCATGAGCAAGTTGAACGAGTGGCATCCGTTCTAGTGCTTTTAAGCGACTTTGCGCTTGTTTTGCTTTGGTAGCTTTTGCACGGAAGCGACGCACAAAATCTTCTAAATGCGCTCGTTGCGCTTGTTGTTTGACATACATCGATTGCTCTAACGCCATACGCTCAGCACGTTGGTGCTCGAAAGCTGAATAGTTGCCTGTGTACAGGGTTAGCTTTTGATTGTGAATATGTAAGATATGACTACAAACATCATCAATAAAATCGCGGTCATGCGAAATCAGAATCAACGTGCCCTGATAAGCTTTTAAGAAGTTTTGTAACCATAATACCGTTTCAAGGTCTAAGTGATTGGTTGGCTCATCAAGTAATAGTAATTCTGAAGGCTGATATAAGGTACGCGCTAAATTCAAACGAATACGCCACCCACCCGAAAAGCTACGCACTGGATTTTCTAGCTTATCTTGACTAAAGCCCAAACCAGCCAACAAGGCTTGCGCTCGAGGCTTAGCAGAATAGCCGTGCATGCTATCAAAGCCTTCATGCCAGTGTGCTAGCTGCATCGGGTCGGTATGGTCGTCAGCTGCGGCTAAGTTACGCTCAATATCACGCAAAGCTACATCACCATCAAGTACATACTCAATCGCGCTCTGCTCTAACGCTTCGACTTCTTGCGCCATATGGGCAACACGCCAATCTTTAGCAATCATGGCTTCACCTGCATCGGGTAATAAGCCACCCAATAACAGCGAAAACAGACTCGACTTACCTGTACCATTGTGCCCTACAAAGCCTAAATTCCAGCCTGTATTAATGGTTAGATTGGCATCTTTAACCAGTTGCTGATCTCCACGGTAAAAAGAAAGGTTGCGTAAGGTAATCATTGTGTCACACCCAGCTTCCTTAAGCCATCCAAGCCCAACTTTTGCAGCGTGCGAATGTTGTTTTCATAAATTTCATCAGGATTTGCCATAGCAGCAATCGCACGGTCAATACTGGCTTCGCGCAATAAGTGAAGTGTTGGGTAAGGTGCACGATTAGTATAGTTTTCGACATCATTCATTTCTGTGCCTTCGAACTGAAATTGTGGATGAAAATAAGCGACCTGAAAATCATCATCGAGTTCTAAATCAGCAATGGCATCTTCGCACACACCGACAAAATCATTAAAGTCTAAAAAATCGTGCATTGCCCAAGGTGCAATTAAGAGTGTGGTTTCGCGCTCACTCATTTCATGATTTTTTAAGTCCCACAAAGCATCGGTGAAATCTTTAAATAATGCTTTACTAGTACGTGCTTCACTAACGGTATAGTGTAAACGGTTATTATCAACGGTAGGTTTAGCAAAGGGACAAAGATTTAAGCCAACAACGACTTTTTCGACCCATTGGCGAGTTTGTTCAATTTCGGGCAGTGACATGAGAAATCCTGAATAACGGCAATAATGCGCACATTATACTCTTTTTAACGCTTAATCCCGTGCTGCCTTCCATGCCAATATTAACCAAGTCAGTAACCATATACTGCCACCAATAGGGGTAACAAACACCAACGGCTGCCAACCAGATAACACCAACGCATACAAACTACCCGAAAACAATAGCATGCCCAGAAGCAAGCCTGCAGCGATTTTACCTGCCCATGTCGGCGCCTCTTCGTGTAACCATAGTGCCAAAGCAAATAATGCCACACCATGCAACAAGTGATATTGCACTGCAGTCTGCCATGTTTCTAACTGTGCAGCATTTAATATTTCACGCAACCCATGCGCCCCAAATGCACCCAAAGCAACGGCTATTGCCATATTAACGGCAGAAAGTGCCAACCAATGTTTTGCTTTCATGTTTTGTGTCCTTTTATCCTTGATTGTTATCCTTGATTGAGTCCTAATTTATTCATACGACGCTCCAACATGCGCAATCCCAATGCCTCTGCTAAATGCGACGATTGCACATTATCACTGCTCGCCAAGTCAGCAATACTGCGTGCAACGCGTAAAATGCGATGATAAGAGCGTGCAGATAAGCCAAATCGTTGCATAGATTGTGCCAATAATTTTTCACCTGCAGCATCGGGTTTAGCATAGACATCAAGTTCATTAGGGGTAAGCTCGCAATTAAGTTTGTTGCGTGCTGCTGAAAACGAGCGAGCTTGCAATACTCGTGCCGCAACACTTGCAGTCGACTCTCCGTCAGGTGCGTTTTGTAAAGCACTTATTTCGACAGAAGGGAGTTCAATTTGTAAGTCGATACGATCTAGCAAAGGACCAGAAATTTTAGCCAAATAGCGTGCTGTTTGTTCTGGCGTTGAACGACATTTTGGATCATCCATAAAATAACCGCTAGGAGAGGGGTTCATTGCTGCGATTAATTGAAAGCGAGCTGGATAAGTTGCTTGATATGCAGCGCGAGCAATACGCACTTCACCAGATTCTAACGGCTCACGCAACATTTCTAATGTGTGACGATCGAATTCTGGTAACTCATCTAAAAATAAAATTCCCTTCGACGATAAAGAAATAGCACCGGGACGAGGTTTTGAACCACCACCAACCAAGGCAACTGACGATGATGAGTGGTGCGGTGCTTGAAAAGGAACTTGCCCTGCTAATATTGCCTCAACAGGCATACCCGCTAATGAATGAATGGCAGCGGCTTCTAACCTATCTGCTTCTGATAATGGCGGTAGTAGTCCTGATAATCGATTGGCTAACATGCTTTTACCGCTACCTGGTGGTCCAACAAATAAAATACTATGCCCCCCTGTTGCTGCAATTTCTAACGCACGTTTTCCCATCGCCTGACCACGCACCTCTAATAAATCGAGTATAGGTGCTGTTGTGATTGTTACGCCTAACCCATTAGGAGTGACTAGCTCACCCTGATCATTTAAATAAGCCATAATGTCGCTTAAGTGTTCAGCACCCACAACATCTAATCCTGGTACTGCAGAGCAGATAGCAAGTTGTGCCAAAGGCACTACTAAACGTCTGCCGCTATGGCGTGCTGCCATTGCCACAGGTAGCACACCAGAAATGGGGCGTAAAGAACCGTCAAGCCCTAACTCACCAACCCATTCATAATGAGAAAGCTTGGTTAAAGAAACTTGTCCAGATGCAGCTAACATACCAATTGCAATGGGTAAATCATAACGCCCACCCATTTTAGGTAGGTCGGCTGGTGCTAAGTTAATGGTGACACGTCGTGTGGGATAGTCGGCATGAGATGACAAAATAGCACTACGTACTCTATCTTTACTTTCTCTTACTGCAGATTCGGGTAAACCAACGAGTGTTAATCCCGGTAACCCATTAGAAATATGGACTTCTACGTTTACAGCGGGAGAAATTAGTCCCAATTCTGCCCGAGTCCAAACCTGCGCCAAATTATTTGCCATACTAATTTTCCTTTAGTCAGTTGGTGTGGCAGATATTATCATAGTTTGAATCTTGGTAATAACTAAAGAATGCAAGATAATTTCATAAATGTGTCATAAATTTTATTGTAGTTGTGATAAAATAAACTTATATTAAAAAAGAAAGGAAAAAAGGAAAACTTATGGACAATCAATCACACAACCATACCCCTATTTGGGCTTATCCAAGTGCAATTTTGTTGTTAGCTGTGTTAACGTTTGTGCAAATGAATTATTTTTCAGCATCAACAACGACCTTAGGTCAACTGCACGTGCCGCATTCTTGTAGTTAAACGCCTGCCAATAGCAGGCTCTTTCTGCTATCATTTCATCCTATTTATGTATAAGATTTAGGACGCGCTATGCAACAATCACTGACTTTCGACCCTGAGCTGATTAAAAAATACGATCGTCTTGGACCGCGCTACACTTCTTATCCGACTGCTGTGCAGTTTCATGAAAATTTTACCACTGACGATTATGCACAAGCAGCAGCGCGCTCTAATGATTCAAACCGCTTGCTCTCTTTGTATGCACATATTCCATTTTGTAATACTGCCTGTTTTTATTGTGCTTGCAATAAAATACCTACGCGTGACCGCTCTCGTTCAGCACCTTATTTAGAGCGTCTTTATCACGAAATGACGATGCAGGCTAAATTGTTTGATAAAAGCCGCGTTGTTGATCAAATGCATTTAGGGGGTGGGACACCAACTTTTATTAGCAATGATGAAATGAAGCAGCTTATTGAGATGATGCGTGCTAACTTTAACTTGCGTGATGATGATGAGGGGGAGTATTCAATTGAAATTGATCCACGCGAAGCCGATGCCAAAAGTGTTAAGTTATTGCGTGAGTTAGGATTTAATCGCATGAGTTTAGGGGTGCAAGATTTTGACCCAGCAGTGCAAAAAGCAGTTAACCGTATTCAGAGTAAAGAAGAAACTTTTGAGGTGCTTTATGCAGCACGAGACAACGGCTTTAAATCGATTAACGTCGATTTGATTTATGGTTTACCACTACAAAATGAAAATAGTTTTATTCGCACAGTAGACAGTATTTTAGAAGCCAGCCCTGATCGTATTACGGTATTTAACTATGCCCATCTGCCGACTATGTTTCCTGCGCAAAAACGTATGAATGAAGCAGATATGCCCAATGGTGATACAAAGTTACGTATGTTGTCGATGACGATTGAGCACTTACAAGCAGCTGGCTATGTGTATATTGGCATGGATCATTTTGCCAAACCCAATGATGAGCTTACGATTGCACAACGCGAAGGCAAGCTTTATCGTAATTTTCAAGGTTATTCAACTCATGCCGATTGTGATTTGGTTGCACTAGGGTCAACCAGTATTTCGATGATTGATAATGCTTACGCGCAAAATCTGCGTGGATTGGATGATTACACCGCCAAAATTGATGCCAATGAATTAGCGATTTTTCGTGGTGTGACGCTCACGCGTGATGATGAAATTCGTCGTGCTATTATTATGCGATTAATGTGTGATTTTGCCTTAGATTTCGATACGTTTGGTAAGCTATGGGGCATTGATGGCATGGCGTATTTTGCGCAAGAGCGCGAAGCTTTAGCTGAATTTGCAGTTGATGGCCTATTGAAAATTCAAGGTAGTCGCATCGAAGTGCAACCTGTTGGGCGTATGATGGTGCGCGTAATGGCGGTCGTATTTGATGTCTACAACCGCGTTAAAGCGACAGGTAAGTTTTCAAAAATTATTTGATTAAACCATACCACAAGCCATATTGCCGGGCACTGCTACGGCAATACGTTTGGGGTTGGGTAAGTTTAGGTTATCCATCATTTCTTTAAATTCTTCAAATGATTTATTGTTCGCAACGCGAACATTAAATTGTTTTTCTTCTTTTATTGTACTGCTAGTAAACCCTTTGTAGTCGTGTCCAGGAAAAACAAGTGTTTCATCTGCTAGGCTAAGTAAGCGATGGAGTGATTCGTACATGGCTTGTGTGTTGCCGAGTTGAAAATCAGTACGACCACAATCGCAAACTAGCATCGTATCACCACTAAAAACAGCACCATCGATAAGATAGCTAATATCATTATCGGTGTGTCCAGGCGTGTGCAAAATGGTAATCGTTTTATCACCAAGCATAAAAACATCGCCATCATCTGCTAAAATGGTGGCACAAGTAGAGCAAGAGTTACGATGTAAAACAATGTCGCAGCCTGTTGCTTGGCGTAATGGTCCGTTAGCTGTAATATGATCAGCGTGAATATGGGTATCCATACTGTATTTAAGTGTTAAATTAAGTTGTTTAATAAGTGATAGGTCGCGTTCTTTTTGCTCTAACACTGAATCAATAATAGCAGCTTCTTTACTGATTTCATCCCACACCAGATAGGTATAGGTCCATGTTTCATAGTCAAATAGCTGGCGAACGCTTAAAGATGTGCGAAAATGTGACATTGTGATTACATCCTTTTGATAGGGTTAAGATAAATATAATAATCGCTTATTGCAATAAGATAAAGATATTTGGCTATAAAAATTACTTATGAAAGAATTGTTCAAAAAAGCAGGTTGGTCAAATAAACCAACTGTTGTTGTGCCTGCTGAAAAAAAGATAAATCAACAGCGTTCGATAAGTCAACCCGCTACGGCAGAGATGCAGTTTGTTGCGCCTAGCAGCCTGTCGGACTATTGATGCTAAAACAGGTTAAAATAGCATCATGCAAAACGAAGGGTATAACATGTCCAACTTTATTCCTGCTGATCGAATGACAGATTATTTGTTACCACCATCAGTTGATGACTGGCTCGCGCAAGATCACCTCGCAAGATTTGTTGTTGAAGTTATCGATAATATGGATTTAAGCCAGTTAACGCGCAAGTATGCGGGTCGAGGGTCTAAAGCCTATCATCCAGCGACATTAC
>CAMCGI010000085.1 GCA_945874205.1 Francisella tularensis subsp. holarctica | reverse complement strand
GCCCGCCCCCAAGCCAGCAAACATTTAACTGTTCAAATTGCCAAAGTGCAATACCTGCCAAATCAGCAAACCAATGCCCTTCTCTGCTAGCCTTAAAATGCGCTATATCAGCACGATTTGACATTAAAAAAACATCCCTAACATCGCTACCCACTTCAAATGCTGCAAAACCAATACCAGGACCTACCCATGCCATTAAGTGCTCAGACAATAAGTTAGCACTCGCAATAGCATGCTGAATAATGCCCTCTGCTAACCCGCGCCACCCTGCATGTAATGCCATCACAACGGATCCACTACGATCGGTTAATAAAATTGGCAAACAATCTGCTGTTAAAACAGCTAATACTTTGCCATGCAGATGTGTCCAACTCCCATCTGCATCTGGAAGGCTATTCTCTGCTGTCAATGTACTAGCATCAATTACAGTAATACTGTGCGTTTGATTTAACCATATAGGTTCACTAGGAAACATGAGCGCTTCGGAGATTAGCTGCCTATTTTGCAAAACACGCTCTGGTATATCACCAACATGCATTGCCAGATTTAACCCAGTATAAGGTGCTTTCGATACACCTCCTTGGCGTTGGGTTACATATGCCTTTACACGCGCAGGAGCAGGCCAATCGGGCTGAATAAAACGAAGACTCATAAACTGATTACATTACCATTTGTTGTGAAAATTCCTGCGCATCATTGTGTAAAGCACCAATCAATGCTTGCATATCATCTGGTAAAGGTACTTCAAAAGCCATTACCTCTCTAGTCGTTGGATGCTCAAAGGATAATTGTGCTGCATGTAATGCTTGACGCTTAAATCCACGCAAAATAGTTGCATTTTCTGTCGACATACCTTTTGGCAGTGTCAAACGACGACCATATTCTGCATCCCCCAATAGTGGAAAGTTAATATGTGCCATATGAACACGAATCTGGTGTGTACGTCCTGTTTCTAACTGGCAACGCAAATGCGTATGTGCACGAAATTTTTCTGCTATTCGATAATGCGTTGTTGCTTCTCGTCCTATATGGTCATTAACTGTCATTTTTGTTCTATCCGTACCATGACGCGCAATGCCCGCCTCCACTGTACCACCCGATACCATTTGTCCGACCACAACCGCATCATAAATACGTGCGACATCATGATCTTTAAGTAATTCGGTTAATGCTAATTGTACCGACTCTGTTCTAGCAACAACTAATAAGCCACTGGTCATTTTATCCAATCGATGCACGATACCTGCACGAACAAGATTGATGGAATCTGGATAATGATAAAGCAACGCATTTAACAATGTCCCATCACTATTACCTGCCCCTGGATGTACCACTAAGCCTGCGGGTTTATTAACAACTAATAAATCATCATCTTCATACACGATATCTAACGGAATATCTTGTGCTTCATAAGTTAACTCTTCACGCTCAGGCAACTCAACTTTTAGTGTTTCGCCACCCAATAAAACTTGACGTGCACGTGTTACTACCTTATCGTTAACAGACACTAAGCCTGCTTCTACACAGGTTTTTAGTCGTGCTCGTGACACCTCTTTAATGAGTTGTCCCAACACACCATCTAAACGAGTTCCACCCAATTCTAGGGGAACTCGACCACACCATTCTGTCATCTTTTTGCCTTATTTAATCATTGTGTGCGAGAATAATGCCCTCTTTACCATCTTCTGTCTAGCACCAAGGGTTATCATGACCAAAACAAACTTATTTATTTTATTCGCTATTGTCAGTCAACTACTCAGTGGTTGTGCGATTTTTAGTAAAGAACAAGAGCCTACACGCACTGTGGAGGAGTATTTTAATCGAGGACACAATGCCCTAAACGATAGCTCGTGGGATATCGCTGTTAAGGAATTTGAAAAACTACGTTCTGTTTATCCTTACGGCACTTGGTCAGAGCAAGCCTCTTTAGAATTAGCCTATGTGTACTATCGTAATAATGAACCGCTATCCGCTGTACGCGAATGTGAAGAATTTATTCGTATGTATCCTCATCATGCGCGTTTACCCTATGCACTTTATCTCAAAGGCATAGCGCACGAAAGCACTACACGCAGTTTTTTAGATAATTATATTTCTGATCCCTCTCGTCGCGATAGTGAGCCATTGCGTCAATCTTATCAAGATTATCTTAATTTAATTCAACGCTTTCCCAATAGCGACTATGCAAAAGATGCCAAATTGCGCTTAGTCAGATTACGCAATGGGTTAGCACGCCATGAAATGCAAGTTGCTGAGTTTTACTTGGATCGCCAAGCATGGTTAGCTGCTGCCAAGCGTGCACAATATGTACTCGAAAACTATCCCCAAACACCAAGCAGTCAGCGAGCGTTGCAAATTATGGCACAATCATACGATGCACTTGGTTTAAAACAATCAAGCGATGAAGTAAACAATGTCATGAAACTTAATAATGTTACCACTTTACCCACTAAGTAACGTTATATGAATCGTACTATGTGGTTACGTGTCAGTATTTTTTTAATTGCATGCACTGCCTTTTACAGCTGGTGGTCAACCCCTAAATCAGTAGAGTCGGTACGTGTCATTAAAGATACAATTACACAAAGTATTGTTGCAACAGGACGCGTCTCTCCTGTTGCTCGCATGGATATTGGCAGTTTAATTAGTGCCAATATCCAACAGATCCATGCTTTTGAAGGGGATAGCGTTAAAAGAGGGCAACCATTAGCTACCTTAGTCGATACAGCCATTGATGCGGCGCTTGCTCAGTCCCAAGCAAGCCTTATCGAGGCGGAGCAACGCAATAATGAATTGAAAAGTTTAACGCGACCATTAGCTCAAAAAGCAGTGAGTCAAGCGCAGGCTAATTTGGCTTTATCCAAAGCAGACTATCAGCGTAATGTTGAGCTGAGCCAAAAAAATATGCTTGCCAAAACCACGTTAGATCAAAGCAAGCGTAACTTTGATATTAATCAGGCTGCGCTCGAAAGTGCCCAACTGCAACTTGACGCGGCACAAATAGAAGGCAGCAGTAACAAACTCATTCAAGCAAGGCTAGCGCAAGCACAAGCAGCACTCGCGCTCGCACATGCCAAAAAAGATCAGTTAAGCATTCTTTCTCCTGTCGATGGCATTATTATTAATCGTACAGCCGAAGTGGGCACAACAGCACAACCTGGAAAAACACTTTTCACCCTTGTTACTACGGGTGAAATGCGTATTGAACTCCCTATCGATGAAAAAAGTATTCGCTATCTCAAGCACAATCAAATGGCAACAGTTATTGCTGATGCCTATCCTAAAAATCCTTTTACAGCAAAGCTATCGTTAATTTACCCTAGCGTTGATGCTACGCGTGCAACGGTTAATGTTCGTCTAGTTATTGATAACCCGCCTATTTTTTTAAAGCCCGATATGACTGTCAGTGTTGAAATGCGCATTGATAGTGCAGACAATACGTTAATTTTACCTACCGATGCCATTCACAATAGTGATAGTGAGCATCCTTGGGTACAAGTCATTCGCAATAATCAAGCAATGCAACAAACAATTCAAACGGGTATCCGTGGTATTGGTAGTACACAAGTTTTGTCTGGGGTAACAGAGGGTGATTGGGTGATTACTCAATCAGGCATCAAAACAGCGGCAAATGTTGTCCCAAAAATCAGAGAAGAACAAAGTTTACGTGGCTTTGATCTTCCTAATGGTTTTAAGTAAATGACGCTTAATTTTGAATGGTTGTTGGCATTGCGTTTTTTACGCGAAGGACGGATGCAATCTTTACTTATTTTAGCGGGTGTCACGGGCGGTGTTGCGGTTATTATTTTCTTAACACAACTGATTAATCAGCTACAAGGCAGTATTATTGATCGCGTTCTTTCTAGTCAAGCGCATATTGTGATTAGACCTGCCGAAGAAAATCCATTACGACTAGATGTCACACAACAGTCTGCAGCAATTATTCAACCTCGTGGACAACGTCTGCGTAGTATTGACCAATGGGAAAGTATTGCGCAACTTGCCCAAAACACACCTGGTATTAGTGCTGTATCTCCTGTTGCTTCAGGTCCTGCCTTTGCACGACATAACCTAGCCACTAAATCAGTCGCTTTAGTGGGCATGATTCCTGAAAACTACCGTCATGTTGTTAAAATGGATAATTATATGATTAAAGGGAGTTTCAATTTAACAGGAGATCAAACTATTATCGGTAAAGATTTAGCAATTGATCTGGGGGTTAATCTAGGAGATCGTATTCAAATTACAACAGAAACAGGCACACAACAAACATTAAGCATTGTGGCATTATTTGATTTAAACAATAAAGATCTCAATAAACGTTGGGTTTTTACTACACTGCATATGTCACAAAGCTTACTCAATATCCCTGGTGGTGTTTCTAATATCGACCTAACTGTAAATGACTTATTTGGTGCTAGAACACTAGCGCAGCGATTAAGTTCACAAACAGGACTAACCATTGAGTCTTGGATGGAAACAAACTCTGGATTATTAAACGCACTTTCTAATCAAACTGTTACGAATAACTTAATTCGAATTTTTATTGTTATTATTGTCGCTTTAGGTATTGCGAGTGTTTTGGTTGTCTCCGTCGTTCAAAAACAAAAAGAAATTGGTATTCTTCGCGCTATGGGTGCAAGACGCGAACAAGTATTGCGTATTTTTTTACTACAAGGGGCTTTATTTGGCACGCTTGGTTCGCTCATGGGCGCAAGCTTATCTTTTGCACTATTGACATTGTTTTCGAATATTTATAAAGCACCCGATGGTAGTACATTATTTGCTGCTCAGCTTGACCCCAAGCTCGTGGTTATGGCAACAACTGTTGCCATGATTGTCGGTATATTAGCCGCACTAGTCCCAGCACGTAGCGCTGCTCATATGGATCCTGTACAAGCCATTCGGAGTTAGATAAAAATGAGCGCAATTTTACAACTCACTAATGTAAACAAATCATATGGCATTAATACACCCGTCGAAACAGAAGTATTGCATAACATTAATTTAACGCTAGAATTGGGAAGTTTTAGTGCACTCACAGGTCCTTCTGGATCAGGAAAGTCAACTTTACTTAATTTAATTGGTCTACTCGAAGCACCAACGAGCGGACACATAATGATTAATGGACAAGCAACAGACAACCTCAACGATCAAAAATTAACGCAATTACGCGGACAGAGTTTAGGGTTTATTTTTCAATTTCATCATTTACTTCCCGCTTTTGATGCACTAGAAAATGTCATGATGCCTGCTATTGTTGACGCAAGCATGTCACGCCAAAAAGCCAAAAAGCGTGCAACCGAATTACTGATTGCTGTCGGGTTAGCACAAGCACTCCACAAAAAACCAACAGAACTTTCTGGTGGTATGCAACAGCGTGTTGCCATCGCTCGCGCCCTAATGATGAGCCCACCACTTGTCCTTGCCGATGAACCTACAGGTAATTTAGATACACACAGTGCTGATGAAGTCTTTCAGCTTATGCGTAAAATTAATCACGAACAAAATATTGCTTTTTTAATTGTTACGCATGATCAACGTCTTGCACAACGTTGTGATAGAAGAATTAACCTAGTTGATGGTTATTTACAAGCATAATAGAAAAGATTATACACACACAGAACATCCTTTTATGCTCACAACACGTTATAATAGTACGATGTGATTAAATAATAACTAAATGCGGTCGTTAACCCATAAAATAATGCACAAACAACCCAGTCATTGGAGTGACGCTGAATGGATGAATTAATGCTGGTTTTCCGCCAAACCTATCTCGAAGAAAGCTTTGAGGGGTTATCGGCGATGGAGTCTAATCTTCTAACGTTACCAGAAGGTGTACCTGATACAGAAGTGGTTAATACCATTTTCCGTGCTGCCCACTCAATGAAAGGGGGTGCTGGTACATTTGGTTTTGCTGAGCTAATTCACTTAACTCACATTTTAGAAACATTACTTGATGAAATGCGCTCTGGGAAACGCAATGTTACTGCTCAGAATAGAGAAGCACTGCTTGAATCCGTAGATGTGTTAAGAATTATTCTGACGGCATATCAAAACTCAGAGTCCATTGAAATGACACAAGTCAAAGCAATGGAAGTTAAGCTTGAAGCTATTTTAGGTGGCTCAGCTTCTCAAGAGATGCAAACGAGTACGAGTAATGATACACCATCAGTTACAGGATTTGATATTCACTTATCACCTAGTGATGACTATTTTGAGTCAGGTATTGATTTATTAAAATTACTACATGAACTAAGTCGATGCAAAGGCATTAGCAATATAAGCATCGCAGCACATTTGAATGAAGGTGTTGCGACTCAAGTAGAGCATTGTCTTTTAGCATTTGATATTCGTGTTGAAGGTGAGATAAATCTTCTTGACATTCAAGAAGTTTTTGAATGGTTAGATAGTGATACCTGTTATATTAATATTAATCCTATTTTAAGCAAAGTAGCTGTTGCTAAAGAAGAACCTAAGGCGACAGCAGCGGCTGCACCAACGGCTACTGCCGCGCCACAACAGCAAGAAAGTTCAATTCGCGTCTCAATTAGCAAAATTGATCAAATGGTTGATCTTGTAGGCGAGCTGGTTATTGCTCAATCGATGTTATCACGTTTTGGAGTGCTTGCTGATCAGCTCAATGCCACCTGGGCAGATGAGCTTAAAGAAGGTTTGTTAGATATTGAGCGTCATACGCGCGCTATGCAAGAATCGGTAATGTCTATTCGGATGATGCCCATTAGTTTTGCGTTTAACCGTATGCCGCGCATTGTGCATGACGTAAGTGGCAAGCTTGAAAAAGATATTGAACTGGTCATGGAAGGTGAAAATACTGAAGTTGATAAAACAGTACTCGAAAAGCTCACTGATCCATTAGTTCATATTATTCGAAACTCTGTTGACCATGGTATTGAAACACCTGCGATACGTGAAGCGAATGGCAAACCACGCAAGGGAACTGTTCGCTTATCTGCCTTCCATGCAGGTGGTAATATTGTTATCCAAATTAAGGATAATGGAGCAGGTATTCGACTTGAAAAAGTAAAACAAAAAGCAATTGATGCGGGCATTCTGACAGAAGGTCAGATTATTACTGAAAAAGAAAATATCGACCTAATCTTTCATGCTGGCTTTTCTACTGCTGATGTTGTTACCGATATTTCAGGGCGTGGTGTCGGTATGGATGTTGTGCGTCGAAATATTCGCGAGCTCGGTGGTACCATTGAAGTTCAGACTGAGCAAGGAAAAGGCTCTGTTTTTACCATTCGTCTGCCACTAACATTGGCTATTTTGGATGGCCAACTTGCTAAAGTAGGTGATGAAACGTATATCTTTCCACTTGCCTCTATTGTTGAATCAGTGCTACCTGCACCCGATCACATTAAAAGTGTTAAAGGTAATTTTCTTTATCGTTTACGTGATGTGTATATTCCGATTGTACGTCTCAATGAGTTCTTTAATCGCCCTAATGGCAAAAAAGAATTAACGGATGGTTTATTAGTCGTTGTTGAGAATGGCGATAAGCGTTTTGGTGTTTTTGTTGACACACTAGAAAGCCAACAACAGGTAGTAATTAAATCACTTGATACTAATTATCGCAA
>CAMCGI010000084.1 GCA_945874205.1 Francisella tularensis subsp. holarctica | reverse complement strand
CATTGGGCGTGGAAGTTTATAAGCGTTTGCATTGCCTCGAGTTGCGAGTTGCGAGACAATAGGACCACCAGGATAGCCTAGCCCTAAGAGCTTGGCTGTTTTATCAAATGCTTCACCTATGGCATCATCTAAGGTGTCACCTAACAATGTGTAATGTCCGATTTCATCAACACGAATAATTTGGGTATGCCCACCAGATACAAGCAATGCCATGAATGGAAAGGCTAAATTGGGTGCTTCAAGCAGTGGAGAAAGTAAATGCCCTTCCATATGGTGAATGCCTACAGCAGGTATCTTTAATCCCCAAGCCAGACTACGTGCAAAGCCAGCACCTGTCAGTAGCGCACCTACTAATCCAGGTCCTGCAGTATAGGCAACACCCGTTATATCTTGTAATTTTAGGTTTTCAGCTTGCAAGACTTGTTGTGTGAGTGGTGTAAGACGATGGATATGATCGCGGCTTGCTAATTCTGGTACAACACCTCCATATTGCGCATGCAAGGCAATTTGACTGTGTAAGGCATGAGCAATTAACCCTTTTTCACTATGATAAAGGGCAACGCCTGTTTCGTCGCAGGAAGATTCAATTCCAAGGATAAGCATATTTTTCATACTGCGTAGTTTACTGTATTTGACTATAATTCAGTAGACTTTTACGAACTACTGTATTCGTTTACTTGGTTTAGTCGGTTACAATAAGCAAATGAGTTATATATCCCCTATTTTTGATGCAATTATGCGTTATTTTTTCATGACAGTCATGTTGTTTGCCGTGCCAATGTTAGTTTTTGCACGTGCTGATGCTTTGCCTGTTCCTATTTTACCAGATGACACTGCACCCTCTGTCTTGCCTCATGAAGAACCATTGTCCATACCCATCAATACAGGGTTACCTAATATTGTATTGCCTGTTAGTCTCCCGCATGCATCAGTGATCATTGGACGCTCGCATTGGGCTGTTCAGTTATCTGCGGGCAATTCGGTTGTATTAGAAAAAGATGCTTTGCGACTACGCTCAGAATGGCCAGATGCACGTGTGGTATTAATTGATGGAAGAGCTAAATTGGTTGTTGGATTCGAGACAACACCAGCACAAGCAACCATCTTATTAAAATCATTACGCTCGATTAGTGCGCAAGCATTTGTGCGTCGTGTACCTGACGATAATCAATTAACATCCTCTTTCGTTGCTGAGCCAAAAGAAGAATCAGCAACGTCAAATTCAAAAATATCAACAGAGTTAGTCACAATCAAGCCAGATACAGAGGAATTGGCACCTGTTAAACCTGATGTAAATGCTAACGAGCAGGTAATAATAGAGCCATCTGTGCCAGTAAAACCTAGTGATGAGGTGATTGTTAGTGAGCCAGAAGTTATTCATGAGTCGGATAAAGTACCAAGTGAGATCTCTCAACCGTCACCTGATATTCAAACACAAGAAAGTCCCGTTGTTCCCGATGCTAATTCTGATGTACTTAACATATCCGATTTAATATCGCCCGATGTCGTTGTGGATGATGATGATGTCTTGCCCGCCATTGTTGCTGTAGCACAAACAACTAAACCAGATGCTAGCTTAGAAGCGGATTCTGAGCTGAAAGCAGCAGCTAATTTGATCGATGGTAATGATAGTAATACTATGCAGGTTGAGTCAGAGTCTGCTGTCATTAAAGAATCAAAGGAAGCCTCTGTTGAAATGTTGGTATTAAATACAGTTGCTGAAAAACGTGGTATTGTTTTACCAATGCGTCCTAAAGATGAGTCTAGTTTTAAGCCAGAGCATGAATTAGTAGAACCATTAAATTTGATGCTTTCGCCACTTTATTTTTTACCAACAGATACAGATATAACAACGCAAAACCAAAACTCAACAATATTAACGATGCAGACCGTACTGCAAGCCTTAGTCAAACCCACAGTAATACCAACATTAACCCCAGAAACTACCACTATCCCAATAACCGTAGCGGATACCAAAGAACAAGATAAAGCAAAACTATTTATGCGTATTGCTGAACTTGCTAATACTGATTTATGGGAAATGGCATTGCCATTGGCTAAAGAGACACGAAAATTTGAGAATAAGCAGTTATCGAATGTGGATTGTTTATTGTTAGGTTGGGTGTGGTTACAAAATAAAGACCCTAAGATGGCTAAACGTTATTTTCAGACATCATTGAAAAAACAACCACAAGACGAAGCTCGTTATGCTTTAGGATTGTCACTTTTGCTATTGGGTGATAAGGCTGGTACACAGTCCATTATTAAAGAAATGGCGATAAGCAAGCAACGCGAACACTTACAAACATTATTAGCACGTTAAAAATTAGTGAACTATTCTTCAGTTTTAAAATAATCAATTTCTTAGATAATTTTCTATTCTAAGTCTAAACAAATCTTAAGTGATTTTGCTCAATGCCCACTAAAACCAGATAAAAGCTTGCCTTTATGTAATGAACTTTGTTATCATGTTCGTCTTTATTCCGTAAAGCGGAATTCCCTTATTTTATTTTTAATGCCAAACTGGAAAGTACAGAAAACATGCCTGCAGTTAAATTACGCGAAACAGAACCCTTTGATGTTGCCTTGCGCCGTTTTAAGCGCACTTGTGAGAAAGCAGGGGTTCTGGCTGATGTTCGCAAAAAAGAATACTATGAAAAGCCAACGTGGGAACGTAAGCGTAAGAAAGCGGCTGCGGTTAAGCGTTTAGCTAAACGTTTATCTCGTGAAAATCGTCGCATGGAAACAAAGTATTAATTTTTCAATAAAGGTGTGCTGATATGTCCGTTTTGCGTGAGCAACTGACTCAAGACATGAAAGCCTGTATGAAATCAGGCGAAAAAGCACGCTTGCTTACAATTCGTGGCATTCTTGCTGCGATTAAGCAGATTGAAATAGATACGCGTGAAACGCCTACTAACGATCAAGTGCTTGCTGTGCTTAATCGTTTGGTTAAGCAGCGCAAGGATTCTATCAGTCAGTTCGATGCAGCGGGTCGTCAAGACTTAGTCGATACGGAACGTTTTGAGTTGGCGATTTTGCAAGCTTATTTGCCACAAGGTTTGAGTGATTCTGAAGTTGGTGCCTTAATTGATCAAGCTTTATCTGACTCTGGTGCTGTTGCACCAAGCGATATGGGTAAGGTTATGGCGTTGCTTAAGCCTCAAATTGCTGGACGTGCAGATATGACACAAGTCAGCTCTCGCGTTAAGGCGCGTCTGGCTAGTTGATCCTGTCTTGTTAGCGACCTAGTCTATGGCGGGTCGCATTCCAAAATCTTTTATTGATGATCTTGTCGCGCGTTCTGATGTGGTTGAGGTTGTTGGTCGTCGGTTGTCTTTAAAACGGGCAGGTCGAGAATATAAAGCCTGTTGTCCATTTCATAACGAAAAATCCCCTTCCTTTCACGTTAATCCTCAAAAAGGATATTATCATTGTTTCGGGTGTGGTGCGCATGGTAGTGCCTTAAATTTTATTATGGAATATGATCATTGCGATTTTGTGACGGCGATAGAAATTCTTGCCTCAGAGATGGGGTTGACTGTGCCATTTGAAAATATGACATCAGAGCAACTAGTTAAAGCACAAGCGCAAAAAGAAGAGCAGCTTCAGGGGTTAGCATTGTTAGAGCAGGTCGCAGCTTGGTTTTCTAATAATTTACGTACACATCCTGCGCGTGCACAAGCAGTGGCTTATTTACAAGGGCGTGGACTTACGGGGCAAGTTGCGCGTGATTTTGGTATTGGTTTTGCACCTAATCATTACACTGCATTACAAGATGCTTTTCCAACAGTAGAAATAGCACAATGGTTAGCAATAGGTGTTGTTTCACGTCGAGAAGATGGTCAAACGATTGATCGCTTTCGTGGACGTATTCAATTTCCTATTCGTAATGTAAAGGGACAGGTTGTTGGTTTTGGTGGGCGTATTATGCAGCCTTCAGAGACAGCGCCTAAATATTTAAATTCGCCAGAAACTGAGTTTTTCCATAAGTCACAACTGCTTTATGGTTTATATGAGTTGTTAAAGAAATTACGAGATATTCCTCAGATTATTGTTGTTGAAGGGTATCTTGATGTGGTTGCTTTGGCTCAATATGACATTCGTAATGTTGTTGCAACCTTGGGCACAGCAACTGGTGAAACGCATTTGCGTTTGTTGTTTAAATATACGAAAGAGGTCGTTTTTGCCTTTGATGGCGACAAAGCGGGACGTCAAGCAGCATGGAAAGCATTACCTGTTGCATTGCAGCAATTATCAGGTGATCGTAGTGTACGCTTTTTCTTTTTACCTGATACTGAGGATCCTGATAGTTTTGTCCGTCGTGTTGGTAAGGATGCCTTTTTAGTGACATTAGCTAATGCACTGAGTGTTGGACAATGGCTAACTCAAGGATTGGCAATGCAGGCTGGATTAAATTGGCATAATCAAGATGATTCACGCCGATTATTATCTCAAGCTTCTGTCTTTGTTAAAGATATATCTGATGTAACTGTGCAATATTCATTAATTCAAGCATTGTCTCAGTCTGCCGATATGCAGGAATGGCAAATTGAAAAAATAATGAATATTCGTACAGGCTTGGCTACGAATCGTCAACCGAGTGTTAAGTCACGGCAAGTGGGTGGTGTTGCTGGTTTTGTTGCAGCTCAATCATTACCTTTGCGCTTATTAAAACTATTCGTATCTTATCCAGAATTAGGATTGCAGTGGCCAACTGCTGATGTCTCGCTATTAAAGCGATTTGGTGGGCAGGATGTTCCTGTATTGCTTAATGCATTGACAACAAAAATGCCTGTTTCTACAAGTCAAAATATGGATAGTTTGTTGACACTTGAGCAGGCTTTGGCTGAGTGGCAAGCTGGTTGGCAACAATTAGTTTGTCAAACATTACAAAATGCGTGGCAATCACTATTGAAAATAAGTGAAAGTGACGTTATGAATGAAGATCAGAAGCTTTATATGCTTAAATTATCCGATAGATTACGTGATTGTCGTAAGCGAGCGTAAATCTTACGGCGGTTTTATGTTAGTTTTATTATTATTTTGATATAATTTTTGGTTCCCAAAAGCTCCAGTAGAGGACGATATGGCATCTTACGAAGAACAGCAGCAGTTAGCGGATTTAATTGCGCGTGGTAGAGAACAGGGTTTTCTAAATTATCAAGATATCGTTGATATGTTACACGATCAATTTGAAGATGAAGAAAAAATTGAAGAAATCGTCGTTCTACTTAACGATATTGGTATTAACGTTTTAGAAGATACCCCTGTTGGGACAGATTCTTTATTACCAGGTGCCGTTCCTGAAGGAGATCCTGAGGTTGCAGCTGCCAGTATTATTGGTGATGATGGCGAATTAGGTCGCACTTCCGATCCTGTACGCATGTATATGCGTGAAATGGGTTCTGTTGAGCTGCTAACACGTAAAGGCGAAATTGAGATTGCACGTCGTATTGAGTCAGGTACGCGTGATATGTTGGCTTCTTTGGCACTTTACCCACAAATGCCAACCATTTTATTTCAACACCTCAAGCAAGTTGAAGACGGTGAGGTCAAGCTAAGCGATTTGGTGATGGGGTTTTTGCTACCAGAGTCAGAAGAAATTTCGGCACCGATGCCAGCACCAGTAGTGGAAACAACTGATGTTATGGCCGATGATATTGGTGATGATGATGCCGATGGTGTAGCCAAAGAAGATCCCTACGATACTGAAGGTATTACTGCATTTTTAGTTGAATTGCGTGCGCTACATGATACAGCAACAGGTTATGAGTTAGAGTTAGGTCATGGCGACATACGTGCTAAAGAGGCGCGCTTGGCAGTAGCAACACGATTAATGACGGTTAAATTAACGCCTTCATTTGTGGTAGAAGCATTAACGGACTTAAGAAAGTATGTTGATCAAATCCGTCAAGCTGAACGTAATATTATGGATGTGGCAACTGAGCAAGGTAGAATGCCTAAGCCTTTATTTGTTCAGACTTTTGTAGGAAGTGAAACAGATTTAACGTGGATTGATCGCGCGATTGTTCAGGGTGGTGATGGATATGGTATCCGTTTAGCAGGGTTAAAAGATCAGATTACACGCTCACAAAAACGCTTGCGCTTTGTTGAAAAACGTATCGCAATGGATATTGCAACGATAAAAGATATTAATCGTAAAGTCGTTGATGCTGACGTGCGTACTCGTGCTGCTAAAAAAGAAATGATCGAAGCTAACTTGCGTTTGGTTATTTCGATTGCTAAAAAATATACCAACCGTGGATTACAGTTCTTGGACTTGATTCAGGAAGGTAACATTGGCTTGATGAAGGCGGTAGATAAGTTTGAATATCGTCGTGGTTATAAGTTTTCGACATATGCAACTTGGTGGATTCGTCAGGCGATTACGCGTAGTATTGCCGATCAAGCGCGTACCATCCGTATTCCTGTGCATATGATTGAAACCATTAATAAGCTTAATCGTATTCAGCGCCAGTTATTACAGCAAATGGGTCGTGAACCAACTGCAGACGAGTTAGCAGAGTCGATGGAAATGGGCGAAGATAAAATTCGCAAAGTAATGAAAATTTCTAAAGAACCTATTTCGATGGAAACACCGATTGGTGATGATGAAGATTCATCTTTGGGTGATTTTATTGAAGATGGCAATATGTTATCTCCTTCAGATTCAGCCGATAACCAAGGCTTGTCAGAAGCGGTAGAAGCGATGCTATCGACACTCAGTCCGCGTGAAGCGAAAGTATTACGCATGCGTTTTGGTATTCAAATGAATACAGATCACACCTTAGAAGAAGTGGGTAAGCAGTTTGATGTTACGCGTGAGCGTATCCGTCAAATAGAGGCTAAAGCACTGCGTAAATTGCGTCATCCTTCTCGTGCGGAGAAGTTGCGTTCATTTTTGGATTAATTCATTTATCTGTTTGATACACCTTTTCCTATCGGGAGACGGTGTATCGAATCTGCTGCCAAATTCTGTTAACATGAGCCACAAGCAACCTTAATTTCTTGGAGCTTAAATGAATCGCACGCTTCCCGATGTTTATCTCAATCCCTTTACCGATTTTGGCTTTAAGAAGCTATTTGGTGAAGAGGCGAACAAGCAACTACTGATCGACTTTTTAAATACTTTTCTGCCTGCACATCATCAGATTGCTGAACTCAGCTACACCAAAAGTGAGCAGTTGGGGCGGACGGAAATTGATCGTAAAGCTATTTATGATTTAGCCTGCATCAGTAAAGGGTCAGGGGAGCGGTTTATTGTTGAAATGCAAAAAGCCAAGCAAAAATACTTCAAAGACCGCAGCGTGTTTTATGCGACTTTTCCGATTCAAGAGCAGGCACAAAAAGGGGCTTGGAATTATCAACTCTCTGCTATTTACACCTTTGGTATTTTAGATTTTGAATTTGATGATGACACTAAAGTGGGCGATCGTAACCCCATTCACATCGTACAGATGAAAGATCAGCATAATCGAGTCTATTACGACAAGCTAACTTTTATTTATATCACGTTACCGAGCTTCACCAAAACGGAAGATGAACTCGTCACTCATCAAGATAAATGGATTTACGCTTTTAAGTATCTCGCTACCTTTGATGAAATTCCCAAAGCCTTACAAGAAAGCATCTTTTTAGACTTTTTTGAAACAGCGCGTCTTGCTAAGCTTAATGATGATGACTATACCATTTATCAAAATAGCCTTAAAGCCTATCGTGATTGGGATGCAGTTTATAGCTATGGTATCGAAGAGGCTGAACAGAAAGGATTGCAAAAAGGACTACAACAAGGGCTTGAGCAGGGAAAAATGGAAGAAAAACTAACCATTGCTCGTAATTTATTGGCAATAATGGATGATGCAGCCATCGCAGGGATTACAGGGTTAACTGTTGGGCAGGTTGCCGCTTTGCGTTAGCATG
>CAMCGI010000083.1 GCA_945874205.1 Francisella tularensis subsp. holarctica | reverse complement strand
ATAAATTTACTCAGTCAATACTTGCTATCGGCAGCAATCGCTTATTTTTTAGATTTTATATTGTTTTTCCGCTATAATGACGCGTCAAGTGGCTTAAAGAGGTTTGTATGGCGCGCGTTACTGTTGAAGACTGCCTAGATCAGGTAGAAAATCGTTTTGAATTAGTTTTGGTTGCGGCTAAGCGTGCACGTCAATTGGCGCGTGGTGGTTCTGCCATGATTGAATGGGAACAAGACAAGCCCACAGTGGTTGCTTTGCGCGAACTAGCAGCACATAAAATCAGCCCTAAAGTTATTTTAGCTGACGAAGAAACTCCTCCTTATTTCTATTAAAGAAGAGTGGCAGATGGATAAAGATTGTGGTACACAGCTGCCTAACGTTGAAGCCATCCTGCCAGATCCGCTTTGTCTACAAAAACTTATCACCAAAACGTCCTATCTTACTACTGAACAGCAAGATAAACTACGTGCTGCTTTTTTGTTTGGTGCTCAAGCACACACAGGGCAAACCCGAAAAAGTGGCGAACCTTATATCACTCATCCCCTTGCAGTTGCTGGCATTCTTGCTGACATTCATCTGGACGTAGACAGTTTAACTGCGGCAATATTACATGATGTAGTAGAAGATACCCCTATTAAACGCACTGACATTGCTATCCATTTTGGCGATGATGTGGCTAATCTCGTAGAAGGCGTTACCAAGCTTGGTAAACTAGAGTTTTCGAATCCACAAGAAGCGCAAGCAGAAAATTTTCGCAAAATGCTTATGGCAATGGCGCGAGATTTACGTGTTATTTTAATCAAACTTGCTGATCGTTTGCACAATATGCGTACACTGGGAAGTATGCGACCCGATAAACGTCGACGAATTGCACGTGAAACCCTCGATATTTACGCGCCTATTGCCGCTCGGCTCGGTATTAATGCATGGCGCATGGAATTAGAAGACTTATGCTTTACAGCCAAATATCCTGTTCGGGCACGCGTATTGGCAGAGAGTGTGCGCAAATCGCGCGGGAATCGTAAAGAGTTGGTTGAGCAAATTAGTGACGCGCTCTCTCATCGTTTAACGTTAGAAGGCATTGTTAACGATATTAAAGGGCGTGAAAAACATCTGTTTAGTTTATACAATAAAATGAAACAAAAACACCTTCATTTTAATGAAGTAATGGATATTTATGCTTTTCGGATTATTGTTGATAATGCAGATGCCTGCTATCGAACATTGGGCATTATTCACTCGCTCTACAAGCCTTTACCTGGCAAATTTAAAGACTATATTGCCATTCCAAAACCCAACGGTTATCAATCACTTCATACGGTATTGTTTGCAACACAAGGCGTACATATCGAAGTGCAAATTCGCTCTAAAGATATGCATGTCGTGGCAGAACATGGTGTGGCAGCACATTGGTCATATAAACTTAATGGGTCTTCGCGGGTCGCAGCGGCAGATCAACGTGCACAAGAGTGGGTTAAGCATCTTTTAGAAATGCAGCAAAGTGCTGGAAATTCACTGGATTTTTTAGAAACCGTTAAAATCGATCTATTCCCCGATAGTCTTTATGTATTTACGCCTGAAGGTCATATTAAAACCTTACCTCGTGGCGCGACAGTTATTGATTTTGCCTACGCAGTACATACCAATTTAGGACATGCCTGCATTGGCGCGCGGGTCGATAAAATGCCCGTACCGCTTAAAACACAATTGCACAATGGTCAAACAGTTGAGATTATACGTGGTAATACACCATCCCCCAATCCAAACTGGCTCGATTTTGTTACAACAGCCAAAGCACGTAGTCAAATTCGCCATTATCTTAAAAATCAGCATAGTGAGCATGCCATAGCACTGGGTGATAGACTGCTCAAAAAAGCGTTATATGCATTAGGAATTTCAGACAGTCCCATTACAGCTCAACAACAACAACACTTACTACTTGAACTCAAAGCGATAGACTGGAGTGATTTACTGATGGCGATAGGGCTTGGCAATCGCCTACCTGCTCTTGTCGCTAAGCAAATAGCCGATGGCTTAAATGAAAGTGATGCAATGCCAACCCTACCACACCCATTACACATTTCAGGCACAGAAGGACTAGCATTGAGCTATGCTCAATGTTGTCATCCTATTCCTGGCGATTGTATTATGGGCTTTATTAGCAGTGAGCGTGGCTTAGTGATTCATCGCACCAGCTGCCCAAATCTCATTAACTTTCGTAAGCATCCCGAAAAATGGTTGGATGTTCAATGGGAAGATGGCATTAATAGTGAGTTTCACATTGCCATCACCATCGAAACCCAAAATAAGCGCGGCGTGTTAGCAATGGTTGCCAACACGATCGCAACAGAAGGGTCAAATATCGAAACAGTTGCCAACGCTGATAAAGACAACCATCATAGCGTAATGCACTTTGTTATTACTGTGCGTGATTTAGAGCATCTTCAGAGCGTATTGCGTCGCCTACGCAATATGCCTGATGTACTCAGCGCAGAGCGCGATGTGCGCTAACGACTAAGTAAGGGTTAGCTTGTCTTAAAAAACGACATATTTTGATGTAAATTATGCGCTTCATTTCCTAAACTTTCTGCAGCGCAAGTCGTTTCTTCGACTAATGCAGCGTTCTCTTGTGTCATTCTGTCAATATCACTAATCGCATGATTTACCTGTTTAATACCGACACCTTGCTCATGAGAGGCGCCGGCAATTTGTGCTACCATAGCTGCAACCTGCACAATAGCAGTAGATATTTCACCCAAAACTTCACCCGATTTATCAGCCAGATGTGTCCCATTTTCAATACGTGTCACACTATCGCTAATAAGATGCTTAATATCTTTAGCCGCATCTGCCGACTTTCCTGCCAAGGCACGTACTTCGCTCGCAACAACAGCAAACCCACGACCATGCTCACCCGCGCGTGCAGCTTCAACTGCTGCATTTAATGCTAACAAGTTGGTTTGAAAAGCAATACTATCAATAATCGCGACAATATCATTAATTTTATGACTCGATTCGCGAATAGACTGCATAGCACTAATGGTTTGTTGCATTACCTGTACCCCTTCTTTCGCTTGCAAGTCTACACTAGAAGTTAGACTCGCTGCTTGACGCGCACTGGCAGCATTCGCTTGCACAGCTGCTGCCATTTGTGTCATGGTGGCACTGGTTTGCTCCAAAGCCGAAGCTTGCTGTTGCACACGTACAGATAAATCTGCAGAACCCTGTGATACCTGTCCTACGGCATCATTGACTACCGTCGAGGCAGATACGGCCTGAGATACAATCGCTTTTAAGCCTCGACTAGAAGCATTAATTGCTGCCTGTAATTCTTTTAATTGACCTTTAAACTCGGCTGTACATTCTTTTGTTAAATCGCCTTTAGCTTGCGCACTAACAATATAAGTAATTCCCGATACAGCCATTGCTAATCTATCCATCGAGTTATTAACATTTTCTTTCATTGTCTGCAAATCACCGTGAGCTTGCACTTGAACACGTGCATTAAAATCGCCCTCATTCATTTGCGTCATGACATGATTAATATCAGTAATTGTCTGCGACAAATAGCCTGATGCATCTTTTGCTTGCACTAAAATACGTTTGAACTCACCCTGCGCAGCAGCATCATTCACAACAACCTTAAATTGCCCAGCAACCAAGGTCTCCATGACACGATTAATTTCAGCAACAGTATTAGTAACCTGCTTTAAGACAAGGGTAACTGTTTGTGCCAAATTACCTAAACTACCAGGATAAGTACGTGTAATCTGAGCATTAAAATCTCCTTGACTCATAGCAAACAAAACCTTATCCGCATCACAAATAATTGCTTCCATTTGAGTAATTAAATCGTTAAATTGAACTGCTACCAAGCTAACTTCTCGTACTGCGTTAGTTGGTGCCCGTTGTGACAAATCACCAGATAAAACAATTTGTTGCATTACTATTGATAGTCTCGTTAATGGTAAAAGTGATTTTTTAAGCACCACAAAATTTAATGCTACGATAACGATACCAGATAAAAGCAATAATAATAATGCCATGAGTTGAATATTGGACAATTCATTAACTAGCGTTTCTTTTGCTTGAGTAAACTCTTTGGTAAATTCTTCAGGATACGCACTAGAAGATAAAATCCAACCAATCGAAGGTAATTGAATATAGGCGGCAAGCTTTTCTCTAGGCACATCACCTTCTTTATCTGGAATAGTGTAGCGAATTAACGTCACAGTGCCTTCTTTTGCCGACTGAATTTGTTCTTTAATATACGAAAAACCATTAACATCTTTTTTCTCTAAAATGTTTTTACCCTCACGTGTAGGGTGTAAAACTAAGGTACCTGCTTTATTTAATGCAAAAAGATAACCTGTTTTGCCAATTTTTACGAGTTTAAGTTGTTTAGCCATATTTTCTAATTCTTTGCTGGCATCATAACCAACAAATAACACACCAATTGTTTGTCCGTTGCGTACGATAGGTGCATAATGCGTCATATACTGTTTACCAAACAAAGTTGCGAGTCCTGTATAAGCCTCATTTTGTTTAAGTTTTTGATAAGCAGGATCTTCTTTATCTAAATTTGTACCATATGCTCGTGTACCATCTTCTTTTTTTAGCGATGTAGTAATACGAACAAAATCCTCACCATCTTTAACAAACACTGTTGCAATATTACCCGTCATTTTTGCGAACTCGTCTACTTGTGTAAAATCACCATTAAGAACTTTTCCACCTAGTAATAAGGTTGGTAATGGTTTACTTGCCGTTTCAGTTTTTTGACTTGAAACAGCGATATCCGCATCAGGCAATAAAAAAGACAGAATTTTAAATGTCAAGTTAACATTTAACAACAATCCCTCATAACTGGTATCAACAATACGAGCACTATCAGCAACTTGTCTTGATAATTGTTTCTCAAGTGAATTAATCGTTAATTGTTCAAGCTCGCTTGCTGTTTGATTTGAGAGTTTCTCAAAAGCACCTGCAGTGTACACACTATAGGCAATAATTAATAACATCATCGACATTGAAATTGCCGCAAAAACTCTCGAAAATAAGCTCGTTAGCATTTAAAAATCCTATTAATCTTTTTAATTTATTATATAATCATTCTAGCACTTATTTCTTTAACATGAAATAGTCTATTTATTCGCAAAAATTTTACCTAACCCAATAAAAATATTAAATTTAACCTTTCTAATTCATTACTTATCAAAACCGTTAATTCTTATGCTTATTACGTTTGTTGTTACTTATATTTTACTATCGCTTGCGCTGAGTCTTTGGGCAGCAAAACGCGTTCATTCTACACGTGATTTTTATACTGCTGGACGTTCATTACCATTAAGCATGGTGACTGCAATGATGTTTGCAGGCTGGTTTGGTGCAGAAACGATACTAGGCATTCCTGCTACTTTTATGGAAGAGGGGGTTATTGGTTTAATTTCTGATCCATTAGGTGCTGCTGCCTGTCTGATTATTTTTGGTGTCTTTTTTGCTCGACGATTATATCGGCTCAATATGATGACGATTGGTGATTTTTATCGTCGTCGTTACGATAGAGGTATCGAAATAATAACAGGGCTTGCCATTGCACTATCTTATCTTGGTTGGGTTGCGGCACAAATTACTGCATTAGGGATGATGATTCATTTATTGTCGGGTAACGCACTGAATATTGAACAGGGCATTATGCTAGGCACTGGTATTGTCTTAATTTATACCATTGTCGGTGGATTATGGTCGGTTGCGATTACTACCTCTATTCAAATTGTGATTACGGTTGTTAGCCTAACGAGTATTGCTTGGTTATTAGCGAATCAAGTGGGAGGAATTGAACCTGTCATTAATCATGCCATAATAAATAACGCCTTTAGCCTACACGAAGAATTAACACCATTATTAGCATTGGCAATGTTAACCTCATTTATTACACTTGCTTTTGGCTCTGTGCCACAACAAGATGTTTTTCAACGTGCCAATGCAGCACGTAATGAAAACATTGCGGCATGGAGTGCCATACTAGGTGGTAGTTTTTATCTACTGTTCACTGCCATTCCCTTGTTTATGGCTTATACTGCCAATCTAATCGACCCAGCATTAGTCACTCAAATAATGCAAAGCAATGCGGAATCCTTACTACCCGCCATTATTGAACAACGACTCCCTTTATTCGCGCAGGTTATTTTTTATGGTGCGCTAGTGGGTGTCATTATGGGTACATCTGCGAGTACATTACTAGCGCCTAGCTTTATGATTACTGAAAACCTACTCAAAGGCACTTTTTCTAAGCCATTAACCGACCAACAAATGTTGCGATTAACACGTATTGTGTTAACTGGATTTTCTATATTGGTATGTTGGTATGCACTATGGTCGCGCCAACAAGATACAGGAATTCATGCTATGGTTGAAGCAGCTTATAAGGTGACATTGGTTGTTGCTTTTGTGCCTTTAGTCGCGGGATTGTTTTGGATCAAAGCCAATAAAACAGGGGCATGGTGGTCTGTTATCGGAGGAATTAGTGTATGGATAACATGCGAAATCGCCTTGCCTGATAGTCTTGTTGGCGCACAATGGTGGGGATTATTAGCCAGCGCCTTTGGCATGATAGTGGGTAGTCGTATAGACTGGATAAGCAAGCATAGCTTACAAAACCATCGCCTATAATTACGATTGTAATTGATAGCGAATGGGGAGTGATAATGTCCATTTACTTTTATTGAGTTCAATAGGAATGGGCGGCAACTGCCCATTTAACCCTTGCATAAAAATAGCAACCGCTGCTTCATCTAAACTTTGCGAACCGCTTGACTCAACAATACTCACATCGGCAATTTTTCCCGATGCCAAAATGGTAAAACGTACTAATACCGTTCCCTCTTCTTCCAAGCGACGCGCTGACACAGGATATTGCTGCAAAGCAGCAACTCGTCCATGTACCATAGTACGGTAAGCACCAGCAATATCTTTAATCGCCGAGGCGGATAAGAGCAACGGTTGCTTCGATTGAGCGTCATTGGGTTGCTGATTACTCACATTGGTCTGACTGCTCACATTTTCGGGTACTTGCGCAGCCGTTGGTAAAGCTGCTCTTAGTGCTTCTGCCGTACTAGCCGATAAATTAGGGTGTGCTTTAGGCGCAACAGCTTTGTGTGCTTTATGATTGTTTAATGCTTTTCTTGGGGCTGCTGGGGCTGCTGTTAAACTGCTCACTTCCTTTTTTTGCACCAGTATCGATGTTGATAACTCGGGCAAAGATACCAAATCTGACTTTGTCGACTTTGTTGTCGTAATGATTGTCATTATATGAGTGACATCTTTAAGCGGCTCAAGGGTCGCAGGTCCTTGCCAATAGTTAATACCGCCTATCACAATAAGTATATGAACGACTAATGCTATCAAAAAAGAAATAATACTACGCTTATTAGCCAATGCACTGCTCATTATTTTGGCTGTGTATGCACAGACAGCAAGGGCAGCTTCATTCCTTGCAAGATATCAAGCACACTAACAACAGTGCCAAATACACACCCTTGATCGATAAATACATCCACCGCTGTTTCACGACTGACGCTTGCCATATGCGTTGCCAACATATTCATTGCAACCAACTCACCAGCAACACGCACCATGCCAGCCTTATCTACCGTAATGGCAAGATGTTCGCCTTGTGCTTGCACAGCACTACCATGCTCGGCACGTGCTAAATCGACATCTAACTGTTGTTGCACAACAAAAGTGGCTGTAACCAATACCATTGCCAATAAAACAAGCATTACATCAATCAACGGTACCACATTAATTTCATCAAATTTTTTCATCATCTTTCGCGAGGATACCCCAACTTACCGCTTGCGGAAGTTGTGGGAGGAATCGCGCCTCCTTGTTGTTGGGTTAATGAATAACCGTAACCATCGTTACGGCTGATTAAAATACAGTATTTGTGGCTAATGCCTTGTAC
>CAMCGI010000082.1 GCA_945874205.1 Francisella tularensis subsp. holarctica | reverse complement strand
ACAGGTCGAAAGAAGCGACCACTAACACCTAGCCGTACTGGTACGGAATTGGTGGTACATTTTGCAAGATGCCAAAGCATCATTGACGGTTGGTTAATCAATTTATTGAGTATCATTTTTAATACTCTCCGATTGCATTTACTGCTGTTGTGATTATATCACTACAGTTACTTCTTACAAAATCGCTAACGCGATGCGGCTTATATCTCCGCCCTGAAGGACGGAGTTTTACGCCGCGACTGATAAAATACATAATATAAGCAATTAAATATTCTTATTTTTTAAGGAACTGGTCATGGCATTAGCAACACTGAGTAACTTCAATATTATTAAATATTACCAAGAGCACAAGTTTTTTATTATTAGCATCTTAGATGCTGTAAAAGCACAAAACTGGGATTATGAAATTTCTAAGCCATGCTGTTGCAACTTAGGTAAAGATTTAAAGTCACATGAAGGAAAATTGTTCACACAGCATCCTGCATGGCATAAAGCGCATGCATTGCACAATGAACTACATCGCGTAATGGAATCTTATTTTTTAGCAGCAAAAAGTAATGCACCTGAAAAAGAATTAAAAATTATTAGAGATCATGCAGATAGTGTCTCTTATCAACTAATGCAACAATTTGAAGCGGTTATTGAAGCGTTTGGTGCAGAAAAAATTTACTTAAAACAGTTAAACGACTATCGTAGTTCTAATCAGAAAGTGACTTAAAATAATTATTTTTTAATGACTTTAACGGTTGTACCTTCTTTAAGTTTGTCTGTACCATCACTAACTAGACTACTACCTGCACTTAAGTTGCCTTCGACAGCGACCCAGTTTTCTTCTTGGTGAATGATTTTAATAGAAGTTGCTGTGACGCTATTATCTTCTTTTACGGCATAAACAAAGTCACCCTTTGCACCATGTAATAAGGCAGTTGGTGCAAAGGTAATAGCATTATTGAGTGTGCGTAAGGGTAGGCGAATATTGACAAATTGATTAGGGTAAAGTAATTCATCGCTATTGTCAAAAATAGCTTTTAAGCGAATGCTGCCCGTACTACTGTCAATTTGGTTGTCGATGGTAAGCAATTTTCCTGTTGCAATTTTTTGTTTTTTATCTTTATCCCATGCTTCGATAGGCAAGTTGTCACCAGTTCGTATGGCTTGTTTTATAGCGAGTAGCTGGTTTTCAGGTATTGAAAAAATCACTGTTATTGGAGAAAGTTGTGCAATACTAGCTAACCCAATGGTATCGCTTGCCTTAACTTGATTGCCGATATCAATGGTGCGAAATCCAATTTTACCGCTGATTGGTGCGATAATTTTGGTGTAGCTCAATTGTAATCGAGTGCTATTAAGTTGTGCCTTGTCGCTGGCAATGGTGGCTTGATACTGTTTGACAAGTGCTGCTTGTGTATCGACTTGTTGGTTTGCAATTGCATCTTCACTACTGAGTTGTTGATAGCGTTTTAAGTCTAGCTGGGCGTTGGTGAGTAAGGCGTTATCATGCTGTAATTGACTTTGTTGCTGTTCAAGTAGTGCTTGTAGATTGCGCGGGTCAATTTCTGCGAGTAGTTTTCCTTTTTGAACGTATTGCCCTTCTTCAAAATGAATAGCAATTAATTCGCCATCGATTCGGCTTTTAATCGTCACAAAGTTACGTGCGCTTGCTGTGCCCAATGCACTGAGCCAAACAGAAAAGTCTTGTATTACTACAGGGGTAGTAAATACAGGTATCGCACGTTTGGCATCATTTTCACCAGCAGCATCTGCATTATCTGTTAAAGTAATCAGTAACAGAGCACTAAGAAAAAATTTTATCTTTTTAAGCAAAGCAGTCAGTCGTGCTTAAGTGCCGCGTTTTTCGCGTGCAAGCTCAATTTCTTTAGTTTGAATAAAATACACCAACTGACGACGCGCTTCTTCACTCATATGTTGAAATTCTAAGGCGACCATTTGCGTACCATCTGGGTGGGGAATCAGCTTAACAACTTGCGAACGCAACAAAATAGGATCTTCATGCTTATTAAGAATGAGTAGTAAATCAACGATTGCACCATGCTCAATACGCTGAGCCGTATCAAATGATAACCCCCCAGCACTAATATTAACGGGTACTGTCGGAATAACATGTTTAATTGCATCATCGCCAAGCGTTTGTGCTAAAAAGTTAAGCTTAGCATTAATTGCTTGTAAAGCTGATGCCATGATAGAACTTCTTTCGCCGATTAAATTAATCATATTCTCGATACGAGAATCAAGCTCATTTAACTCAGTCGAAAAGTACTGCTCAATAAACAATGAGTCGACAGTTGCAGGTAGGGGATATTTTTCTTCTTCGGGCGTTAAAATACGATATGACATCGGAAGTAATGCATCCATACGAAAATATGCACGTTTTTGTGCGCCATTATCACTCATGCTGTTGCCAATTTAGTTAGTTGAGAGGGTGCTGTTTCAATTTGCCCAGACGCGCCATAAACGCTGGGATTAGCGCGTTTACCCAGTAGTAAATTCATTCCTTGCTCATTGATGCGAATAAGTGCTTGTAACAAAGCACCGTTGCGCTGATTAGCGTGTTGTACTTTTTTACTAAGTTCGCGAATGTTTTGTGCACTATACTCATGACAATTTTGTGCAAGATGCATTGCCAAATCATCACCTTTAAACTGAGTTTCTTTACTTGCTGCAAGCAAATTTTTTTCAAGCAACATAATCTTAGTAAGTAGTATTTCTTTATCTTGTGTAATTTTTAACGTACTCGCTTGTTCTTTTTCTTTTAACGCAGAAAACTCAGCATCAAGAAGCGTTAGCATCTCCTGCATACTTAGCATCCAGTGCTGAGTTAGGGTACATAGTTCTATCATTATTACTCTACCTGCTAAGTATCAGTGTGTTATTAGCGTCGCAATGCTGTTTCAAATGACATAAGTTTTGCTGCAATAATGTCAGGTTTTACTTTATAACTACCATCAGCAAGCGCACTACGAATTTGAGCGACACGTGCACTGTTTACTTCTGGCTGTTGCATCGCACCTTGAGACAACTGACGTAGACGATTCGTTGTTTCAGTAATTGTTACAGTCTCAGATGTTGATGCTGGTTGTGCTTCTTTGATATCGTTATGCGTACGTAGATTTACTGGTTCAGCTTGGCTGCGACCTTTGTTAGTAGGTGTTCCCATGCCAAATGTTAGTGTGTTAATGTCCATAATTTTTTCCTCACCTGATATATTATATATTGTACTAGCAATTTTCTTGCCTTTCTTAGCGGATCTACCTAAATTAGTTAACAATTTTTTGTTTTTTTTGTTTTTAGCTAATTTATTGTCAATAAATTTAAAACTCCCTAAGCCAACACAGTTATTCTTAAGGGACAATAACGCTATCGGCAGAGATGATTTTTCCTTTAATAATTTTTCCAGATGTGCTATTTTGCACTCGGATTTGTTTGTTTTTTTCGCCAGACTCTAGTGCTTTTCCCTGCATTTCAATCATAATGTTCGCATTTCCTGCCAAAATACGTACTTGATCCCCCTTGTGAATCAGTAAACGAGCACGTACTTGATTACTACTTAATGGTGTTCCTGCGCTAATAAATTGTCTTGTACTTAGCATTTCAATGTCGCTCAATTCGCTAAGGTGATTCTTTCTTACTTGCGTATCAGCTAACCAACCAATATAAACATCATCTAAGCTAAGGTCTGTATCCGAAGTAATGTCTTTTTTTGCCATTACAATCGGAAGCTCGCCCGATATTTTAGCATTAATATAGCGTTGCCATTTAGGTTGTGCACAATTTAAAGCTAGGTTAATGTTACCTGTTTTTTGTCCACTATTCCAACGAATTTTAATAGGTTGTTCGCATTTAGGTGTGTGGGCTGTTGCAGATAAGGGGGTTAAAGATATTGTCGGGTTATGTATTTGTGCATCTAGGTGCTTTAAAATGTAACTTTGTGCTAATTGCATCATCTCCTCGGTAGTTTCTGCGTGTACTTGTCCTAGTAAAGAAGATAAAAGCATAAAAAAGTATAAAATAGTGTTTAATATACTTGTTTGGCACGATTTGCGCTTTCTTTTGTTCATAGTGTTTAAGATTTACCCCAAAATGCCGCAATAGTTGCTATTGTAGCGAAAAAAACGGATTGTTATTATGTCAAGCCTGCTAAAAAATATTGACCGACGAACAAAGCTTGTCGGTACGAACCGCATGGAGCTGTTGTTATTTACTTTGCACGATGGGCAGTTGTTTGGCATTAACGTGTTTAAAGTTCGTGAGGTGATTCGTACGCCTCATATTTCTCCTGTGCCAAAATCTGATCCAAGAGTGATTGGTATTGCCGATATTCGTGGCACAACCATGCCGATGATTGATTTGCCGTTAGCATTGGATATGGATCCACTGTCTAAAGTACCCGGAACACTGACCATCGTAACCGAGTTTAATAGCTCAATTCAGGGGTTTTTGGTCGGTTCTGTTGATCGCATCGTACATTTGCGTTGGGAAGACATTTTACCCCCTCCTGAAACATTGATGAATGTGAATTATTTGACAGGTATTACTAAGGTCGGTAATGCATTAGTTGAAATTGTGGATGTGGAGCGTGTATTACAAGAAGTTGCAGGACGCAGTAGTGCGGATGTATCGGAAGAAGTGAGTAAGTCTGGTAAAGATGTGACGCGAGGGCGAGATTTTTTAGTAATTGGTGCTGATGATTCTGTCGTGGCTCGCACAAAATTAAAATCAGTGTTAGATAAAATTGGTGTGCAATCATTAATTTTTAACAATGGACGATTTGCATTTGAAGCACTGCAAAAAATGGCCGATGAAGCTGATAAAGGCGATGCATTAGCTGTATCTAAACGAGTATTATTGGTTGTTTCTGATATCGAAATGCCCGAAATGGATGGTTATACCCTAACGAGTAATATTCGTAAAGACCCAAGATTGAAAGATTTATACGTTATTTTAAACTCATCTTTATCAGGTGGATTTAATGATACGTTAACTCAAAAAGTAGGTGCAAATTTATTCTTATCGAAATGGCATACTGATGAATTAGCAAAGGTGGTTATTGATCGTATTAAATTCATGGATAAAATGAAATAATGATTTTGTATTGTCGTTTATTCTATTTTATGACGTTAATACTGATAAGTTTTAGCGTGTGTGCGCAAGATAATTGCGTTGAGGCTGATGGTATTGCCGTCATCGAAAATGGGGATGTTGCTTTTGCGCGGCAAATGGCAATTCGTGATGCACTAGCACAAGCAGCATTGTCCTCTCAGGTGGATGTTAATGCACAAGCAGAAACCCAAAATTTCACATTAACGCGTCAATCAGCACAATTTGCAGCACAACAGCGTGTGACGAGCATGAAACTTGAAAGTGAAGAAATCGAGGGTAATACGGTTCGTGTTCATATTAGTGCTTGTGTGTCAGACTCTGCGAGAACCTGCCCTAATTATATTGCACGCTATTCACCTCGTGTGGCAGTGGCAACTGTTGCGGTACAGGATGTGTATTCTGCAAAGGATATTGCAGATTTAGAGCTGGGGTATCAAGGGGAGTTGTTTAATCGGCTTTGGTCGATGGGGCAGCGTAATATTGAGCAGATAGTAACTGCTGCCGATTTGTATTTAGGTCGACCCATTACGCCTAATTTATCTCCTGATTTATTACAACTTATTTCTGATAAAACACTGGCTCAGTTTGTGGTGTTGACAGTGGTGCGTTCGTTGGATTGGGAAGTTGAACAGTCTGCTATGGCAAAAGAAGTTCGCCAGTATTTTAATTATGAAAAAGAACCTTCGCAACGTACGGTCAATGTGGATTGGTATATTGTTGATTTGAATCAGCGTCGTATTTTTGCACAAGGCACAGCCTATCGCAAGGTTCAGGATAGTGTGGTTAGAGTCGGGCGTGATAAGCCATTTGGTAGTCGTCAATTTTTTGCCACGCCAACAGGTCAGTCTTTTGATTATGTGATTGGCGAACAAGTAAAAACTGTTTTGGATAAACTGGCTTGTGAATCGATTGCGGTATCGATTGCTGAAATTACCAAAAATAATAAGGTTGTTGTTCCTATTACAATTGACTCTGGTGTAAAACAAGGTGATATTCTCGCTGTTTACAGTAAAACAAATCGTCCTTATCGTATTGGTAGTATCAATTTGGGCGATGATTTAGAACCAACGGCGTTTTTACGTGTCGACAAAGTATTGCCTCAGTTCATTGTTGGCTCGTTTGAAGGTAAGAAAGGCTTAGTTCAAGCGGGCGATTTAGTCAAAAGTTGGTAGTATTCTAACTAGATAGTGCCAAAAATCTATTCATAGCCGTTATTGGCATTCAATTTGCTATATACCCTACATGGTTAACTCAGGTAGGGTAGATAAATGGCATCACAGTTCGATTCTTTATTTGGTATTCATGCCAATGCGTTGCCAATCAGAGAGGCGAGAGCAAAAATATTAGCATCCAATCTCGCTAATGCTGATACGCCCAATTATAAAGCACAAGATATTGACTTCGAAGCTGCGTTACTAAAGCAACGTGGCAATGCCGATGATTTACGCAGTCCCAACATGAAGTTAACCAATAATCGTCATTTAGCTGGCTTTACAGACACAATGAATACTGCTTCTTATCTGAAGTATCGAAATCCAACACAACCTTCGCTTGATGGTAATACGGTAGAAACACATATCGAAAAAGCCAAGTTTATGGAAAACGGTATTCAACAGTCAGTAACGTTACAGTTTTTAGATGAAAAGATGAAAGGCATTCGAGATGCCTTAAAAAGTCAATAATAATCAGGGAGAGATAAATTATGTTTGATATTTTAAGTATTGCTGGGTCGGGCATGAATGCTCAGAACGTGCGATTAAACACCATTGCTTCTAACATGGCAAATGCCGATAGTATTAGTTCGAGTGCAAAAGATACCTATCGCGCTAAAGTACCTAAGTTTGAAACAATCATGGCACGAATGGGTACGCCACCCGGTAGCATCCCTGCGGGTGGTGTACGTGTAAAGGAAATTGTGGAAGACCAATCGGAGCTAAAGGCAGAATACAATCCTAATCATCCGATGGCAAATGAACAGGGATATATTTATCGTCCCAATGTGGATACAGTCGAAGAAATGGCAAATATGTTATCAGCTTCGCGCAGTTACGAGATGAATATTGAAGTGATCAGTACCACCAAACAATTACTCATGCGCACGATTCAGCTTGGTACTGGTTCGTAATTATTTTTAACATCAGTTAATAAAAGAGAAAAACTATGTCTACAACAACATCAAATACAACAGTTAATAGCTTCGATAGCGTTTATACACCTAACACAGCAGCACGTGTCGCACCACAAAAAGCTTTGGGTCAAAATGATTTCTTAAAATTGTTAACTGTGCAAATGCAAAACCAAGACCCAACAAATCCTGTCGATAACACCAAAATGATTGCTGACATGGCAAACTTTTCGAGCTTACAGGCAATGCAAGACTTAAATAAAACAGTCAGTAGCATGAGTCAGATGCTAACAATGAATCAGGCTATGCAAGCAAGTAGTTTGGTGGGGCATGATGTGGTAATGCCGGGTAAAAATATTACCTTAGATGCATCAGGCACAGCACCAACAGCGTTGGTTAATTTAGATCAAACCTTAAGCGATGTGAATGCAGAAATTAGGGATAAAAGTGGCACTGTTGTTAAGTCGTATAAGTGGGCAACTTTACCGAGTGGTCAAGGTGATTTGAAATGGGATGGTAAAGATGATAAAGGTAATGCTTTAGCGATAGGGAATTACACTATTTCTGCATGGGGTACTGATGCTAGTGGTGCGCGTGCATCGGTTGGCACATTAGTTGCTAATAAAGTGCTTAGTGTAGGCTTGACATCCACGGGTTCTGTTCTGAATTTGGCAGATGGTAGTCAATCAAGTCTCGATAATATTCAACAAATCCGATAACTAGAGGATCATAGTA
>CAMCGI010000081.1 GCA_945874205.1 Francisella tularensis subsp. holarctica | reverse complement strand
AGAGCAGTGAGCTAAGGAAGCACTCACTGGTAAGTCTTAACGACCTATAACCATCTTCTGCTACTTTCGTAGCCCTCTGGACAACTGGCTTTCGTGTTTCCACTCAAGCCCCCACCTAGAGCTTTAGCTCAGGTGGCGGGTTGTTGACCGAGCATCTCCTGTTTATTTTCATCCAATTTTAACATGAAAATAGCAATAGATTAGTCGTTAAAAAACATTACAAAAAAATGAAACCCCACAATAGACGAATATTTAACACAATAATAAGAGCAGTAATACTGGCAGCTAATACTTTTAACCACAATGGATTGCTAAAATTACCCATCAGATTTTTATCATTCGTCATGACCCATAAAGGTACGAGAGCAAAGGGGAGTTGTAGACTTAAAATAACTTGACTGAATACGAGTAATGAGGCTGTGCCATGTTCACCAAAATACCATGTTACCCAAATAGCAGGAATAACCGCTAATCCACGTGTGACAAGCCGACGTTGCCAAGCAGGCAAACGAATATTCAAAAATCCTTCCATCACAACTTGACCTGCTAAGGTGGCAGTAAGTGTTGCATTTTGACCAGAGGCAAGTAAAGCCACAGCAAATAAGGTCGATGCTAAGCCAGCACCTAGCATGGGAGTGAGCAGCTGATAAGCATCCTGAATTTCGGCAATATTTGTTTTTCCATTAGCATAAAAAACCGAAGCTGCTAACACCACAATAGCAGCATTAATAAAAAAAGCAAAAGACAAAGCAATGACAGTATCGAAACTGGCATAGCGCATGGCTTCTTTTTTGGCGGCATTGTCTGCACCGATAGCGCGAGTTTGTACTAATGCTGAATGCAAATAAATATTGTGCGGCATCACAGTTGCCCCCAAAATGCCCAAGGCAAGATAAAGCATGGTTGAGTCTGTAAGTAGTCCTGTTGTAGGCACAAGTCCTGTGAGTGCTGCTTGCCAGTCGGGGTTTGCGAGTGCAAGTTCAAACGAAAAACAAATAGTAATACTGGTAATGAGCGTGACTACAATCGCTTCAATTAGCCTAAAACCACGCTGTTGTAGCGTTAAAATCAGCAACACATCGAGTACAGTAATCAAAATACCTGCAATAATGGGAATATCAAATAATAAATTTAAGGCAATAGCACTGCCGAGTAGTTCTGCTAAATCGGTAGCAATAATGGCAAGTTCTGCCATTATCCACAGACCCAAAACAGAAGGTTTACTGTAACGTTCACGACAGAGTTGTGCTAAATCTTTGCCTGTCGCAATGCCCAATCTGGCTGCCATAATTTGCAAGACAATCGCCATTAAGCTTGCCATTAGCACGACAGACAATAAGGTATAGCCATATGCTGAACCAGCCGCTAGTCCTGTTGCCCAATTACCTGGATCCATATAACCAACCGCGACCAAGAAACCAGGACCCATAAATGCCCAAAGCCGCCTTCCTCCTGCTTGCGAGGGAATAATCACGCTTCGGTGTGATTCAGGAAGGCTGACTTGAGCTGTTGTCTTCATGATGTTGTTCATTTCCAATGATTGAATTTTGTTATGGCTTTATTTTACAGCCTTGGCTACAATTTACAACCATTATTAATAATTAAAGCAATTGCTATGACTCTTAGCTTAGAAACTCTGCCAGATGAGCTGGCGCAAGCAGCGCGTTTTCAACAAGCGCGTGATGCCCGTAATGCCGCGACCGCGCAAGATTATGTTGAACTGATTTCTGATTTAATCACTACCACAGGTGAGGCGCGTTCGGTTGATGTTGCCAAGCGTTTAGGGGTGAGTCATGCAACGGTGGTTAAAACGGTCAATCGCTTACAAAAAGAAGGTTTTATTAACACCAAACCGTATCGTGGTTTGTTTTTAACGGATGTTGGTGCAAGTTTGGCAGCTGAGTCGCGTCATCGCCATCAGGTGGTGTTGAATCTGTTGATAGCACTGGGTGTTGATGAAGAAACAGCGCAAGCCGATGCTGAGGGGATAGAACATCATATTAGTGCTAAAACCTTATCGGTATTTGAATCTTATTTACAAGCGCATCACTCATGAAGCGATTGTGGTTTGGGCTGTGTTGTTATGTTTACTCTGCGTTTACCGTCGCTGCCCCTACGGATTGGAAATTATTACAGGCAGAGATGACTGAGGGCGTTGAAGATCGTCAGGCGTTATTGAATGAATTTTTTAACGATGAAGCACCACAGTTGCATCCGCATGGTTGGCTTGATGCGAATAGTCGATTTATGTGGATGGCACAAGGCAGCAGTCTGCTCGTTGATCGTAGTAATCAGACTAACGGTACGTGGCAGGATAAGCATAATCACTCACATCAGCAGTGGAACGACCTCGTTATTGAAGGCAAGCCTCAGGGGCATTGGCGTTATTTTGTCAATGTGAATGCAACGGCAGAAGAGGCAATTCTCGATGAGGGCTTCATAACGACAGGTTTAGGCTATGGTGTTCAGTTGAAGCTTGGTCAGTTTTTTTCGGGCTTTGGGCGATTAAACAGCCAACACACGCATGATCGTGATTTTATTGATGCCCCGATTGTTTACAAAAACCTATTCGGTGACGCTTCTGCTTTACAAGAAAAAGGACTTCAGTTGTCGATATTGCCCCATCAATCATGGATGGTGGGTGTTGAGCAGTTGAGTGCAACGAATCGATGTCAGTTTAATGATGATCGTGCAAAGCCTGCTTTAAGTACGGTATTTAGTCGTTGGGGCGAGCATTGGGGCAATGGCTTACATAGTTTGTTTGGCGCGAGTGTTGCACAGGGGCAGGTTATGGGCAGTGTCGCTCAGCAAACTGCTCAGTGGTCAGCGATTGATCTGACACTTAAGCAATGGCTTAATTCGGATGACTATTGGTTGTTTCAGGGTGAATGGTTGCGCCGTGATATTTCGGGGGATGCCATCACGGATTTTGACCGTTTGCAGGGGTATTATGTGATGGGGCTGTACCGTTGGCATCCGCAATGGCGGGTTGGGATTCGTTACGAGCAAACACAGTCAAATAACCTAGCAATGATTGATGTGACCCGTCAAAGTTTGTTGCTTGAGCATGATACAAATGCTTGGCTGCGCACGCGTTTGCAGTTGGGCGAAGAGACGCAATCGACGGGTTTAACGGGGATTTACCTATTGCTTGGTTGGCAAGCCAGTTTGCATTGGTTGCCATAACTCATATAATAGCCTTTTAAGTTTACGTGAATGATTGCTATGACTCCTGTTGTCGGTATTATTATGGGTTCTCAGTCGGATTGGCCTACCATGCAGCAAGCTGCAATTGTGCTTGAAAGTTTTGGTGTGCCTTACGAAACCAAGGTTGTTTCAGCACATCGTACCCCTGATTTATTAGTGAGCTATGCGAAGTCGGCAGCAGAGCGTGGCTTAAAAGTGATTATTGCGGGTGCTGGAGGGGCTGCACATTTACCAGGTATGGTTGCCAGTATGACGCGCTTACCTGTGCTAGGTGTTCCTGTACAATCCAAAGCTTTGTCTGGCTTAGATTCTTTATTGTCGATTGTGCAGATGCCAGGAGGAATTCCTGTTGCAACATTGGCAATTGGCGATGCGGGTGCAAAAAATGCAGGTATTTTAGCTGCACAAATTTTAGCAACTAATGATGCGACATTGGCACACCAAGTTGATGCTTTTCGTATTGCGCAGACTAAGAGCGTGCTAGAGCAAGCGGATCCTGTATTATGAGTGTCGGTGTTGTGATTGGTGTCATTGGTGCGGGTCAGTTGGGGCGAATGCTTGCTTTAGCAGGGACACGTTTGGGGGCGCGTTTTGTATTTTATGAAGATATTCCGAGCAGTACAGCCTATACCTTGGGACATTGTTATGCTCAGGGGCAGTTAGATGCCTTTATTGATGCGGTCGATGTAGTGACTTTTGAGTCCGAAAATACACCTGTCGCACTGATTGACTATATTAGTGCTCGTAAACCAGTCATGCCCAATGCTAAAGCGTTATTTACAGCCCAACATCGTGGTCGTGAAAAGATGTTGTTTCGTAGTCTGGGTATTCAAACAGCCCCTTTTGTTATTGTGAATACCTTGGCAGAACTACATGATGCTGTTAAAACGATTGGTTTGCCAGCGGTGCTTAAAACGACTACCGAAGGCTATGATGGTAAGGGTCAGGCAGTATTGCGAACTGCCAAAGATATTGAGCTTGCATGGCAACGCATTGGTAATCGAGAACTCGTTTTAGAAGGTTTTGTTTCTTTTAATCGAGAGCTATCCATTATTGCAGCGCGCAGTATATCGGGCGAAATTGTATTTTATCCGCTTGTTGAAAATACGCATGTTGATGGTATTTTGCGATTAACGGTTGCTCCAGCACCTAATTTAAGTGATGCCTTAACACACAAAGCACAAGCAGCGATTCAGTCCATCATGGTGGAGTTAGGTTATGTTGGTATTTTAGCCTTAGAGTTGTTTGATACTCCTGATGGCTTGGTTGCAAATGAAATGGCACCACGAGTACATAATTCAGGGCATTGGAGTCAGGATGGTGCTTGGACAGATCAGTTTGAAAATCACTGTCGTGCTTTATTAGGCTTGCCATTGGGTGATGCTGGTATGGAAGTGCCTGTTGCAGCGATGGTTAACCTGATTGGTGATTTGGGAGATTGGCAGTCTGTGTTAAAAATTCCACATGCTGCGGTGCATTTGTATGACAAAGCACCACGTGCTGGGCGTAAGTTAGGGCATATTAATTTAACAGCCAATACCACGACTGCGTTACAAGTAAGTATTAATCAATTTTTACCCAATGTGTTATTAAGTGCAGAACAAGCGCCAGGAGCTGATGGGCGTTTAACTAATGACTAAAAAGGCTGATCTTGAACGTTAAAAATAAGTGCTTGAATTGTACTCAGGTAGTCGTAATAATTAAAAACCCATTGATGGTGTCAAAAAAGTAGTTGAGAACTTAGACGACAAATTGAATACAAGAGTGAAATACGTGGTAGATTGATTGTGGTTGCTGACAGACTTTATCCTTAGCAGTAAAGTCTGTTCAGCGTGTGGCGAAAAGCTGGAGATTACGCCAAACTTAACTAACTATGCATAAGTTTGAATAAGTTTAATTTAGGTATGACAGTGTTTTTTTGGTATGGTTATCTGTCGGATGATCCGTCATAAGACCGCCTTGCTTTATAATAGCAGTCTCTAATTTACCTAGTAAACCAACAACTTCTTCCGACATTTTTTCGACGTGTGCTAGTAATAAGTTTGCATCATCACAAGCACCTTCAGATCCTGCAACAACTGCCTCTGAAACGAGTAAATGAAATTTTTCGTGCGCAATATCCAAAGCTTTCATTTCTGGTAAGTGATCAAAGCTTCTACCTTCACTATCTCGCCACTTACCCAAGCCACAGATATGATGATTTTTAACACTATGAATATCGCTAATTTTTTCGTAACCTTGAATCACATTCGCAATACGTACGCGCCAATTTAGATGCGCTTGCTTCATATCTGCTAAAATACTACGTCCGTTACTGGCAACCGCTGTACCAGCATGTGACAGCTTAAACTGGCGCACAATACCATCTAAACCATGCATTTGTGAGGCAACATGCGTTGCAGCAGCAGCCGTTTGTTCGACCAATGTCGCTGATTGTTGTGCCACGTTATCCATCACAGTAATAGCACGATTGACCTCATCAATGCCTTTTTCTTGTTCACGCGATGCATTTGCGATCTGCGAAACAGATCCCGACATTTCATCGACAGAAGCTTTAATATCATTTAAAGCTAATGATGTTTTTTGTACAAGCTGCATTCCGTGATCAATTTGGGTAACGTTTTCACCGATAAGCTGCTTAATATCTTTAGCGGCATCAGCAGACTTACCTGCTAAGGCGCGCACTTCGGAAGCAACCACAGCAAAACCACGCCCATGCTCACCCGCACGCGCCGCTTCCACGGCTGCATTTAATGCTAATAAATTGGTCTGGAAAGCGATTGAATCAATTAGGGTGACAATATCACCAATTTTGCTCCCCGACTCATCAATCCGTCTCATAGCATCAAGTGCCTGCTGCATGATACTATTGCCTTCTACTAAACGATCATGTACACCGTATGCTAAGGTTTCTGCATTGAGTACATTACCCGCATTGCTTTTTACTGCCATAAGCATTTGTGCCATTGCTGCTGCCGTTTGTTCAATTGCAGCTGCTTGTTCTTGTGTTTGATCCGAGAAGTGATTCACGCCATTACTAAGTTGACGCATGGCATTATTAACTTCGTTTGAGGTGTATTGCACCTGACCAAGTAGTTCGTTGAGGTTGCGCATAGCTAAATTAATCGCATTTTGCACACTACGAAACGCGCCTTGAAAATTACCAGACATATCTGAATTTAAACGAGAGAAAGCCAGCTCACCAACAGAATGCGCAATAACACCCGAAAAACTCGATAGAATATTCAGAAGTTCATTAATATTAGAACCCAATGACTGATAAATACCCTTCGCGTTTGAAAGATCCACACGACGATGTAAGACGCCATCTTTAGCAGAGTGTGCCACTCTTTCTAATTGTAGCTCTAGATCCGCTTCTTGCGTTCTATCTAGCCATTCGACGACATAACCTAACTTTTGACCGTTAGAAAGAATGGGTACAACCGATAAGCGCAACACCAATACACCGACTTTTAACTCTCCTGTCCATGCTTGTGTTAGACGTGCTATCATTGCACGTTGATGTTTAGGGTCTTTATGAAAAATATCCATATTACTACCCACAACACGACTGGCATCAAAGTTAGGTAACGCTTTTTTTAATGCTACTTCATTAGAACGAAACATCTCTTGCAATGATAGGTTAATACTAATGATGTTAAACTCATCATCGGCAACCATTAAATTTGTGCTCGCTGCATTCATAGCAGTCGTTAAAACCGCTGCTTGATGAGAAGCATCGTATTGACGTGCTGCCGCTTCAGCAACGCGAGAGCGAATCATATTAAGTGAAAACGTCCAATGGTCGTTTCCTGCTATTTTTTCTTTAAAATGACCATTAGCTAATAATTCGATATTTTGTCTTTGTGCTTTCGTTGGCTGAATGCGCGTTATAGAACGTGTCACTAAATAACTCATCGCAGCACCTGCAACGACAGCAACTGAAATTAATAATGGTGAAGATTGACTAACCCCAGTAAGCAACAAACCCAGCGGCGCGGTTGCTGCTAGTGCAGCAGTTAAAACATCTGTTTTAATACCAGAATCTACTTTCGTCCAAGGAAAAGAAGCGCGACCTGTACGCACATCGGCATAGAGCTTTCCAGCAAAATCTATCTGCTCACGCGTAGCTGGATAACGCACCGACAAATAACCAGTGATATGACCATTTTCAATGATCGGTGTGGCATTGGCTGCTACCCAATAGTAGTCGCCATTTTTACGTTTATTTTTAACAATCCCAAACCAAGGAAGACCAATCTGAATAGTTTTCCAAAAATCTTGAAAAGCTTCTTTAGGCATATCGGAATGGCGCAAAATATTATGTGACTTATTTTGTAGCTCAGTATCGGTATAGCCAGAAGCATCGCGAAAAGCTAGATTATAGTTTAATATGTTACCTTGTAAATCTGAAGTGGATAAAATGACACTATTGGGTGTTAAAAAAAATTCTTTTGATTCTTTTATGTTCATAATTTTTTACGCATTAGTTAATTTGTTAATCGGTTTAAACTCATATTATTATAGTAAAATAAAGTAATTTATCAACCATAAATTTTGTAAGTTTATTTTATTCCTAACTAATAAAATGTTATTTTTTTAGTTGAAAAATACAGTAACTTGTTGTATAATAACAAATAACAAATAACAAATAACAAATAACAAATAACAAATAACAAATAACAAATAACAAATAACAAATAACAAATAACAAATAACAAATAACTAAAATAGTGCCGAATTTAACCAGAAATGCACCAATATACTAGCAATATAGCCTATTGCAATAACAGGCATCCAACGTAAATGACCCATAAAGGTATACTGTCCGTGGGCTTGCCCCATTAAGGCAACACCAGCGGCAGAACCTACTGATAATAAGCTTCCCCCTACGCCAGCGGTTAGGGTTACTAGTAACCATTGTCCAAGTGACATATCAGGGTGCATGTTAAGTACTGCATACATAACAGG
>CAMCGI010000080.1 GCA_945874205.1 Francisella tularensis subsp. holarctica | reverse complement strand
GGCATTAATCAGGTGCATAAAGCGATAGCAGATATTGACAAGGTAACACAAGAAAATGCCGCTTTGGTTGAAGAAACAACGGCTGCGGCTGATAGTTTGAGTCGCGAGGCGAATGCTTTACGTAACAATATGGCATTTTTTAAAACAGGAACTGCGACAGTTGTTTCGATGCGTGCGAATAAAGGCTCAAATACAGCGATAAAAGCACCTGTAAGAAATAAAATGGCATTGCCAGCACCTAAAAAATCTAATAGTCAGGAATGGGGTGAGTTTTAAGAAGACCCTCACCCTAGCCCCCCAGAGGTAGAGGGAATTAGAATATGCCGCCCTACGGGGCGGTTTTTTATTCTGTTATAATCGGAAAAAACAAGCAACAAAAAAAGGATGCCATTATGACGCTCAAAAATCTGCCCATTGGTAGTACATCAAGTCGGCATGATTTTTAATCAAACAGCGCGTAATTTGGTGCAAATGGATTGAGATTAGCGTGAACTCAAGCATTAACGGGAAGAGGCGTGCTTAAAAAATGCTCCATGAAGCTGGTTAAGAGCCAGTAGGAGACAATCTTCGCTCTTCAGGGCTAGGTGGATTGAATGTTTTGAGGTAATATCTAAATATTCGTATCGTTAAGTCGATATAGAAATATATTTATAAAATCATCTTTGATAAGGGCGAAAAAAGATATGAAAAAATTAACAGTTTCACAGCAAATGGTGCTTGGTTTTGGTGTATTGCTCTTTTTTTTAGTAGGAACGATTGTTTTCTCTTTGTTGCAGCAGGATAAGATTGCAAGCTTAACACAACAGCAATACAAACACCCTTTTATGGTAACCAACGCGGTTTCTCGGGCAGATGGTAATATTGTGCGTATGTCTCGTCTTATGAAAGATATTGCAATGGTAAAAGATGATAGTGAAATCATTAAACTAGCGCAGCAAGTGGATGCTCTTGAACAAAAAGTTGTTGATGATTTGAGTTTTGCGAAATCTCGTTACTTAACGAGTCCTGAAGAAATGGAAAAGCTTATCCAATTGTTCAAAACATGGAAGCCTATTAGAGATCAGGTGATTGTTTTAAAGCGTGAAGGTAAAGGATCAGAAGCTGGGGATTTAACGCGCACAGCGGGTGGTCCTAAATTGGCTGAAATATTTACGACGAGTCAAAAAATTTATGATATTGCAATGAAAAAAGCAGAGTCATTCCAAGAAAAGGCGGAAGAGTCTCGGTCTTTTTCTTTCTTATTGACCTTGGTATTGGGGCTTATTACAGTTGTACTTGGTTTCTTTATTGCGTTTGGTATTATTGGTTCGTTAAAACGCCAACTAGGCGCTGAACCTAATGAGGTTATGGCGATTGCGCGAGACTTAGCATCTGGAAAATTAGATACAGGTCATCAACTACAGGCGGTTGATGGTAGTATTTTGCATTCTGTACAACAATTACGTGCTGTGCTACAAAGCATGATTTCTGAGGCAAATACGGTGGTCGGTGCTATGGCGCAAGGTCAGTTTAATCAACGCATGACCCAAAGTTATGCGGGCGACCTAGATTTGCTCAAACAAGGCATTAATGCTTCGGCAAATAATATTGATCTCGCGATTAAAGAAATGTCACTGGCAATGGTATCGTTACAGCAGGGTAATTTTTCGCAACACATTAATACCAATGCACCTGGTGCATATGGTGTTATGTTAGGCTCCGCTAGCAAAACTATGCAAGATCTCAATGCGATTATCACTAACCTTAACGATGTTATGACACAAATGACTGCAGGTAATTTTAGTGGTCGTGTTACTGCCAATAGTCAGGGTGATTTGTTGGCCATGAAAACCAAGGTTAATGCCTCTATGGATCAAATTGAACTTGCAATGAGGAGTATTACTGCCATTGTCAATCATCAGTCACAAGGTGATTTAACGCATGAGTGTACCGCACAATTTGCAGGTCAGTTAGAAGAAACTAAAAATGCACTGAATAACACCAATGTTCGCCTAAAAGAAATTGTTTCTGCTGCGATTGAGGCTTCAGTAACGGTTAATGAAGCGGCTGATCAAGTATCACAAGGTTCAGCTGATTTGTCGATGCGAGTGCAGCAACAAGCGTCAGCTTTAGAGCAAACTAGTGCTACTATGAACGAAATGACCTCAGCTGTGCAGGCGAATACAGCCAATGCACGTAAAGTAGCAGGATTAACCAATCAAGTGCAAGCTCAAGCCAAAGATGGCGTGCAGGTGATGCAGCAAACCATTAGTGCTATGCAGTCAATTAAAGAATCAAGTAGTAAAATTAGCGATATTGTTACCATTATCGATAGTATCGCTTTTCAGACTAACTTGTTGGCACTTAATGCTGCTGTCGAAGCTGCACGTGCGGGTGAGCATGGTCGCGGGTTTGCAGTTGTGGCTTCTGAGGTGCGTGCTTTAGCAGGTAAATCGGCAGACGCTGCCAAAGATATTAAAACATTGATTACCGATAGTGTTGCACGTATTGAAAGCGGTACACACTTAGCAGATAAGTCAGGCGAAATGCTCAATGGTATTGCCACTTCGATTCATCACGTTGCAGGTATGATTGAAGAAATTGCTAATGCCAGTAGTGAACAGAGCGTGGGTATTGGGCAAGTGCATTTAGCGATTGCTGATATTGATCGTGTGACACAAGAAAATGCAGCATTAGTTGAGGAAACCACAGCAGCGGCAGAAAGTCTAAGCTCAGAAGCAAATAACTTACGTAACAATATGTCGTTTTTTAAAACAGGACAAACAGCAGCAGTGCGTACAACACGTCATTCGGCACCTAAACCCAAGGCAGCAACACCCCTTAAAAAGCAAATTGCGATATCAGCCCCTAAAAAAGCAAACAATCAGGAATGGGGTGAGTTCTAATCTTGTTTTATGTCAATATTATTTTGCCGCCCTATGGGGCGGTTTTTTTTTGCATTGTCAAAAAATGTCGGGCATTTGTTCTATAACGAATTGTATCTTTTGTGTTAGAGTGAACAAATGTTTTTTTTTGAGTCGCAATTAACAAAATGAATAACGCTTTGCTTGTTCTTTTGTCTTTTGAAGATCTCAGTCGTATTTTTGGAGGTAACCCGATTATGACCATTTCTCAACGCTTAACGCTATTGCTCACTGTCACGATTTGTTCTATCGCTTTGCTCGTAGGCATCAATATGTATGAGCGAAAAGAAATAGAAGCATTAACTGTGCAGTCGCAGCTAGTTAAAGATATTGAGTCGGATCTTTTAGAACTAAGACGTCACGAAAAAGATTTTAGATTGCGACTCGATATGAAGTATGCGGATACTCATAGTGCGCATTATCAAGCAATTATCGCAAAAACCACTTTATTACAAGAAAATGTCGTTGGTGATACAGCGCAACTTTCTAGCCTATTTAATGTGTATCGAAATAGCTTTGTCGACTATGTCTCCGTGCAGAAAAAAATTGGTTTAACGCCAGAAGATGGTTATTACGGTGGTCTGCGTACTGCTATTCATAATTTAGAATCATCTTTGAAGACAATCAGCGCTAAAGATGCGCAAATTGATATGTTATTACTGCGCCGCCATGAAAAAGATTTCATGCTCAGAAATGATCCAAAGTATATTGATGCGACTAACAAGCAAGTGGATGTGCTTATTCAGACTATTAAAAATACAAATTTGAGCGATGTTGATACGAGTCGGTTTGTGCTGTTAGTCGAAGATTACCGCACAGCTTTTAGGGCATTGGCAGCAGGACAGCAACAGCTTGGGGTGAAAGGCATGAAGGGTATTGCTGATGCCATGAGTGCTAATGCCCATGATGCTGAGACTTTGCTCACGAGTTTTGCGCAGTCGGCTAATCAGGTTATTGCACAAACTTTGCAACGCTTAATAATGATCAGCACAACGATTATTTTTATTGTGGTTACTTTCTTAGTTGCAATGGTTTTTTGGACTAGAAAAATTATTTTATCTTCTTTATCTATTATGAAAAAGAACATTGGTGCAATGTTAAGTGCGGGTAAGTTTAATACCCCGCTTATTTACACAGATAAGGATGAAATTGCAGATGTGGTTGCGACGATTAACGACTTATTGAAGTCATTGGATGGTGCAATATCGGAAGCAAATCATGTCGTTGGTGCGATTGCACAAGCTGACTTTAATCAGCGAATGAAAGGGTTTTATGTTGGCGATCTAGAACTCTTAAAACAAGGTGTTAATGCTTCTGCTCATTCGATATCTTTTATGATGGATGAGTTAGACAATGTGATGCAAGGATTAGATCGCGGTCATTTCGATGTTCAGATGGATAAAAAAGTGCCGAAAGCTTTTCGTGATTTGGTTGAAAAAGCACTATTGAGTATTAATCACGTAATTGTTGATATTAATACTGTTATGACTCAGATGTCTGCAGGTGATTTTAGTGCCAGAGTCAATGCCAATGCGCATGGTGATTTGCTGGCAATGAAGGAAAACGTCAATCGCTCAATGGATCAAATCGAATTAGCAATGAAAAGCATTACTACATTGGTAGCTTATCAATCGAAAGGGGATCTTACTAATGAGTGTTCGGCAACTTTTTCAGGTCAGTTAGAGCAAACAAAACAAGCTTTAAATAGTACCAGTCGTCGCCTTAAAGAAGTGGTGTCGCAGGCGGTGAGTATCTCCCATGTTGTTAATAATGCCGCAGAGCAAGTATCGCAAGGTTCATCCGAATTATCTGCCCGTGTACAAGAACAAGCGGCAGCTTTAGAAGAAACCAGCGCTACCATGAATGAGATGGCTGTTGCTGTACAAGCTAATACTGACAATGCACGTAAAGTTGCTGATTTAAGTAATCAAGTGCAACATCAAGCAAAAGATGGGGTTGCTGTGATGCAACAGACTATTGATGCAATGCAGTCAATTAATGAGTCGAGCAGCAAAATTGCAGATATTGTGACCCTAATTGATGGTATTGCTTTTCAAACGAACTTACTAGCACTTAATGCAGCAGTAGAAGCGGCACGTGCTGGTGAGCAGGGTCGTGGCTTTGCTGTCGTTGCTTCCGAGGTGCGAGCACTTGCAGGCAAGTCCGCTGAAGCTGCTAAAGATATTCGAGTTTTGATTAGTGATAGTGTTGTCCGCATTGAAAATGGTACACAACTGGCAGATAAATCAGGCGAAATGCTTAATGGTATTAGCTCTTCTATTGAACAGGTTGCGAGTATGATTAATGAAATTGCTCACGCATCTAGTGAACAGAGTGTGGGTATTAGTCAAGTACACAAAGCAGTTGCTGATATTGATCGTGTGACACAAGAAAATGCTGCGTTGGTAGAGGAAACCTCGTCTGCTGCAGAAAGCCTAAGCCTAGAAGCGCATAATTTACGTAATAGCATGGCGTTTTTCAAGACAGGACAACCAATTGAAACTCGTACAGCAAGTCATTCAGCTCCTCGAACTAAAGCACCAGTACCTCAAAAATCGAATAGTCAGGAATGGGGTGAGTTTTAATGCAAATTCATCACTTTCAAGAGCGTCCTAATCGGGCAGAGCGTCAGCAAGAAATTGGGTTTGTATTTGCCGATATTGATGGTAAATATTGGGATGAGTGTTTTGGTGTTGAATTTAGCAGTAACGAAATCGATACCTTAGAGCAAGCGGCTAATGAGTGTCATGTCATGGCAATGCGTGCAGCAGAAGCGATTATTGACTCTGGTAATGATGCAGAGTTATTGGCAATCGGTATCCCACAAAAGCTTATTCCGCTTATACGAGAAAGTTGGAAAGGTCGTGATAGTTATGCACCTGCCTTATATGGTCGGTTTGATTTTGCGCTCAATTTTGAAGCAGGTGTGTTAGTTCCTAAGTGTTACGAATACAATGCAGATACGCCTACCAGTTTGTTTGAATCTTCGATTGTGCAATGGCAATGGCTACAAGATATGGGGTTGCCTGATCAGTTTAATAGTATTCATGAACAATTGGTTGAGCGTTGGCAAACGATTGAGCGTTTTTTGAAAGGAAAAATGTATTTTACTGCTATGCCCACACGAGAGGATTGGTCAACTGCGTTATATTTAGCAGAAACAGCACAGGAGGCAGGCATTGCAATTGTCCCTACCATTGATGTGCGAGAAATTGCTCTGCCAGAAAGTGGAAAAGTATTCTTAGATGTGCGTGATGAAAATAAGCCAGAAATTATTGAAAGTATTTTTAAGCTGTACCCATGGGAATATTTAATTGCTGAAGTCTTTGGTAACGCACCAGCAATGAGGCAAACGCAATGGTTAGAACCTGCATGGAAACTTGTGTTATCTTCTAAAGGCTTGCTTGCTAAAATGTATGAACTATTTCCGAAAAGTCCTTGGTTATTACCAACACACTTAACACATAGTGCATCAATGAGTGATTATGTTATCAAGCCTTGTTTATCGCGTGAAGGGTCAGGTGTACAGGTTTTTATGGCAAATAAGCTGCTATATTCCAACCCAATCGGTGAGCATGATCTTGGACAAGTTGTGCAAGTTCATTGTCCTTCGTATAAAATAGCAGGGGAAGGTACAATTATGGCAGGCGTTTGGATGGTTGGTGATGTTGCTTGTGGACTAGGTGTCCGTTTAGATGGTGATATTACGGGTAATGCGGCTAAATTTTTGCCACACTTCTTTGCATAATAATGTGTTGTTAATAAGGAACACTCAGTATGAATATGTTTGAAAAAGTTTGGTCGATGCTCAAAGGCAAAGCCAATGATACCGTTGATGCTTCGATTGATCCAGGAACAATGATGCGTCAAGGCGTGCGTGAAATGCAAGATGCCATTCGTGAATATGAAAAAGCCTTAACAGAGGCGCGTACCCAGCGCAATCTAATTCAAAACCAGTATGCCGCTGCACAAAAAGATGCCGCTGAGTGGGATAGTATTGCTGAGGTAGCCGTTGCTAAAAGTCAGGATGATAATGCACGAGAAGCATTAATGCGTAGTGATGTAGCACATGGAAATGCACAGCGATTTAAGTTAGCATTAGATAATATGACTAATCAAATTACAAAGCTTGAGCATAATCTAAACGAATTAAAAAATCGTAAAGAGCAGGTTGCAACAGAAGCAACGCTTCTTGAAGCACGCACCAAGGCTGCTGATGCGAGCATTGCAATCAATGCAACAGTAGCAGGTGTGGGCGATAAAAACTTTGGCGAAATGATGGAAATAGCACGTAAAAAAGCCGATGAAAAAGAAGCGCGTGCACAAGCATTATCAGAAACGAGTGTGTCTTCTGCAGACGATTTAAAGGCAAAAATTTTGGGTTCGAGCGCGATAACACAAAACAATCGTGTTGATGATCGTCTGGCACAGCTTAAATTAAAGCAACAAACACAGACAGCTTCTGGTAATGATTCAGGCTCATCTGTGGGCGGTATGATTGCGGGTGCAGCAGTAGGTGCAATGGCAGCGAGTGCATTTGCTTCTGATAGTCATCACGATAGCGATTCTGGGAGTGATGGTGGCGGTGATTAAGCAGAAAAAACTTCCTAAACTAGTGCTTATGGCTTCGCTTGTGACCTTGCAAGCACAGGCAGCTTTGGTTTCTCCTAATCAAGAAGAGTGGTTATGGAAGGACTTGCCTGTTATTCAAAATAATCAGCCTTTAGCACAAGAGCAGACTCCTGAGCATGGGAGTGGTAATGCTGGGAGTGGGAGTTCTATCGCGCATACGTTAATGAATTATGGAATGGGGTATTTGGCAGGACGCTCATCGGGAAATCACAACTCTGGTAATAATAACACGGGTAGTAACAGTGCCAATAACGATACTCCACCTAGCAAACCAAATCCTGATACCAGTCATTGGTATTCTAACAGCTCAAAAACTAAATCGCCTCTTGGTACTTCTAAGAGTAATAAGGGCTACTCATCGGGTGGTTTTGGTGCCAGTGCGAGTAAAGGTGGTTACTCATCTGGGTCGAGTGGTGGGTGAGTGTTACACGTTAAATAAGGAAAATAGGCTGTGTTAGATGGGTTAGTTAATTTTGCAATTTATTTCATATCAGCACTAATGATGAGTGCTGCTTTTACATGGGCGTATATCAAAATTACACCATATGACGAAGTAAAGTTAATTTTAGAAGAAGGAAATACTGCAGCTGCATTTGCTTTAGTCGGTGCATTATTGGGCTTTGTTTTACCCATAGCGGTTATTATGGCAC
>CAMCGI010000079.1 GCA_945874205.1 Francisella tularensis subsp. holarctica | reverse complement strand
ATGAATAAAATTGTTATTTATACTACCCCTATTTGTCCTTATTGCAATATGGCAAAGCGACTATTAGAGCGTAAAGGCATCACGACGTGGACGGATATTGACGCATCAAAAAGCCGTTTAGTTTGGCAAGAAATGGAAGCCAAAACAGGGCGTCGTACTGTGCCACAAATTTTTATTGGCGAGGTACATGTCGGTGGATTCGATGATTTATCAGCATTAGAAAGAGCTGGAAAATTAGATGCGCTATTGAATATTGAGTGCATTGATGAATCCGATATTACTTAATTAATTATTTTAAATAGAAGACGAGAAAACACTATGAGCGAACAAGCTGCCCCCCATTTTGCAATTGAAAAAATTTATTTACGTGATATGTCATTTGAGTCACCCATGTCTCCGCGTGTATTTACAATACCCTTCAACTCAAGCTTAGATTTGCAAGTTAAAGTTGAATCTGAGCAATTGGGTGAGCATCATTGGCATGTTGGATTACGCTTAACTGCAACAGTACGTTTAGAAGAGCAAACTGCATTTTTAGTTGAAGTTGAACAAGCGGGGTTATTTGTTATTGCTAACTTTGCACAAGAAGAAATGGCTGGATTACTCAATAGTTATTGCCCAACCATTCTTTTTCCATATGCACGCGAAACGATTGCAAATTTATCGCTTAAAGGCGGCTTCCCACCACTAGAATTGCAACCGCTTAATTTTGAAGCCTTGCATGCACAACAACAGGCAACGGTATAACTTTTCATGACGATTGCAGTATTAGGGGCAGGAGCTTGGGGTAGCGCGCTTGCGATTCAATTAGCACGCGCTGGCTCAAGTGTACGGCTATGGACGCATAACGCTAGCACGGCAGAGCAAATGCAAGCAACACGCAGCATTCGTCAGTTGCCGAACGCTATCCTGCCTAATGCGATTACTGTTACAGCCGACCTAGCCCATGCCATACATACTGTTGATGGTGTGCTGGTCGCTGTACCGAGCCATGCTTTTAGTGGCTTATTAACACAACTAATTGCTTTATCAGAACGAGATGCTTTGCCTGAACAATTCGCTTGGGCAACCAAGGGATTTGATCCTGTACATCACCAGCTATTGCATCAACGTGTTACCCTTGGTTTACCAAAGGTAATGGGTACAGTACTCTCAGGACCTACTTTTGCCAGTGAAGTCGCACAAGGCTTACCGACAGCAATGGTGGCTGCTAGCAGCAATACTGGTGCAGCCGACTGGTGGGCAACACGACTACACAGTCCTACCTTTCGAGTTTATACCAACAGTGATGTGTTAGGTGTCGAAATTGGTGGTGCACTCAAAAATATTATGGCAATTGCCGCAGGCATTTCTGATGGACTCGGTTTTGGTGCTAATGCACGTGCTGCATTAGTATCTCGTGCATTAGCTGAGGTAATGCGTTTAGGCATCTGCTTGGGCGCAAAACCAGATACATTTATGGGCTTAACAGGATTGGGCGATTTGGTATTAACCTGTACCGATAACCAATCGCGCAACCGTCGCTTTGGACTAGCATTGGCAGCGGGGCAATCGGTTGACGATGCACAACTGTCTATTGGCACAGTAGAAGGTATTTCTGCCGTTAAGAGTGTACTCGTATTGGCAAAACATCATCACCTAGACATGCCTATTGCACAAGCAGTATATGCGGTAATTAATGGCAAAATTGCCCCCACAGAGGCAGTCGCACAACTCTTATCACGTACCCCTAAAGCAGAAGGTATGCGCAACACCTAACTAATCATTAACCCTAACCCCATACCCGCACCAATCATCAAAAGTCCAGGTAACGCTTGTCGCGCTAAAGGCTTGCCACCAATACTCATTAGTAACCCAATTTTAAAGACAAGATTAGCAAGCAAGGCAAGCGTAACGGCAATAATCGCATCTTCAAGCACGATTCTATCTAAATTAAACATACGTAAAGTAGATAACACACTCGCATCTGCATCAGTTAACCCCGAGACAACAGCAACAATATAAAGCCCACTATTTCCTGCAATATCTTGTAGCCAAGCTGCTGCTAACAACACTAAGGCATAAAGCAACCCAAATGACATTGCTGTTTTTAATTCTGTTGGGTTTTTAACCTCTGGCATAGGAAGCGCCCCGATGGTATTCAAACTTTTCCAACTATAAATAGCCATTAAAACACCAGGTACAATACCGCAAGCAAATACAGTAGCAATCGGTACGATAAGACTAGGAGCAACCAAACTCGCAACAACCCCAATTCTTAACATCACCATTACGTTTGCAATTAAAATAACGGTTGCTGATAAATTAACAAGATTTTCATGTTTAGCAGCGTGGCGCGAAAACATCATCGTTGTTGCGGTAGATGAAGCCAAACCGCCAAAAATACCTAATAATGCTGCACCATGTCTCGCACCAATAAGACGTAATGCCATATACCCTGTTAAAGCTAACCCCGAAATCAGCACTACCATCCACCAGACTTGACGTGGATTAATTGCACTATAAGGACCAAAATCAGCATTAGGTAAAATAGGGAAAATGACCAAAGATAACACCGCAAATTGCAATATTGAATTAATATCTTTTGGCGTTAAACGCTCACTAAATTGCTTAAGCTCTGTTTTGAAATAAAGAAGAACTGTTGTAGAAATAGCCAACATTACAGCCAAAGTTGAATAACCAAACCAAACAGCTGCCCCCAAACCATATGTAAAAATGATCGCTGCCTCTGACGTAAAACCACGATATTCTTCTTCATGTTGTGTCGAAAAATTGGATGCAACCATGACGCTAACCAATACAATCAACCCAACTCCCAACAACCATGGACCTGAATGTTCTCCTAGCATGGCAAAAAGACAGCCCATTAAAGCAACCAAAGAGAAAGTACGTAGTCCAGCAGCTGAGTCTGGTAAACGCTCGCGTTCCATACCAATAAGCAAACCAATGCCTAATGCTGTCGCAAATGCCTCGACGGGCACAGCCAATTCTGACGCTAAAAAACTCATTTTTATCCTTTTTATTTAAATAGATTATTAAATTAGCAGCTTTGAATAATAACATATTAAAATACATTTTAAAATTACTTGATCATTACATACACTATAGATAATCATCTATGGTTATCATCATAAAATTTTCATAGACCTATTGTTTGTTTGCCTTTAGAATAAGCCACATATCAAGCGTGAACGTGTTTCATGTTCTGATGCAGAGCATAATTTATTTACAACTGGAGATTTCAAATGGATCAATCAGGACGTTATTCGAATCTTGACCTTAAAGAAGCAGACTTAATTGCTGGTGGCAACCATATTCTTGTTGCTTACACAATGACTCCTGCTGCAGGTCACGGCTTTTTAGAAGTTGCTGCGCACGTAGCGGCTGAATCTTCTACTGGTACTAACGTAGAAGTGTCTACTACTGATGACTTCACCAAAGGTGTTGACGCATTAGTTTACGAAATCGACGAAGCTAAAGGCATCATGAAAGTTGCCTACCCATTAGACTTGTTCGATCGCAACATGACTGATGGTCGTTTAATGATCGTCTCTTTCCTAACGCTTGCTATTGGTAACAACCAAGGCATGGGCGATGTTGAAAACCTACAGATGCAAGACTTCTGGGTTCCACCACGCGCGATTCAGCTATTCGACGGTCCAGCAAAAGACATTTCTGACTTATGGCGCATTTTAGGTCGTCCAGTTGTTGACGGTGGTTACATCTCTGGTACGATCATTAAGCCTAAGTTAGGTTTACGTCCTGAGCCATTCGCAAAAGCAGCTTACCAGTTCTGGTTAGGTGGCGACTTCATCAAGAACGACGAACCACAAGGTAACCAAGTTTTTGCACCGCTAAAACAAGTATTACCATTGGTTTATGATTCAATGAAGCGTGCAATGGATGAAACTGGCGAAGCTAAAATCTTCTCTCTAAACATTACTGCTGATGACCATTACGAAATGTGTGCTCGTGCAGACTTCGCGTTAGAAGCGTTTGGTCCAGATGCAGACAAACTTGCATTCTTGGTTGACGGCTATGTTGGCGGTCCAGGTATGATTACGACGGCACGTCGTCAGTACCCTAATCAGTACTTACACTACCACCGTGCTGGTCATGGTGCGGTAACATCTCCTTCATCTAAGCGTGGTTACACAGCTTACGTGTTGGCTAAAATGTCACGTTTACAGGGTGCGTCTGGTATCCACGTGGGTACAATGGGCTTCGGCAAAATGGAAGGTTCTGCTGATGACCGTGGTATTGCTTACATCTGTGAACGCGATAGCTACACAGGTCCTTTCTATCACCAAGAATGGTACGGCATGAAGCCAACAACACCAATCATCTCTGGTGGTATGAATGCGCTACGTTTACCTGCGTTCTTCGCGAACTTGGGTCACGGTAACGTAATCAACACTGCTGGTGGTGGTTCTTACGGCCATATCGACAGCCCAGCGGCTGGTGCTAAGTCACTACGTCAAGCTTACGATTGCTGGAAAGCAGGTGCTGATCCAATCGAATGGGCTAAAGATCATAACGAGTTCGCTCGTGCATTCGAATCTTTCCCGAAAGATGCGGACAAGATCTTCCCAGGTTGGCGTGAAAAGTTGGGCGTTCACAAGTAATCTTGTAACCCTCAACGCGATAATCCAGAGCGTTAGCTCTGGATTATTTCTTAATGGTTTTTTAGCTAATCATTCAGAAATAATACACAATATAGGGCTACCCATATGAGCAACTTCGATATCAATCAATACCTCATTAAAGACGAACCCTTCTATCAAGCACAAGGCAACGAAGTTACCTTGTACGAAACAGCATACAAAAGTCGTATGCCTGTCATGGTCAAAGGACCAACAGGCTGTGGTAAATCACGTTTTGTCGAACATATGGCATGGAAGCTAGGCAAACCAATTATCACAGTCGCTTGTAATGAAGACATGACTGCTTCTGACTTAGTGGGTCGTTACCTACTTGATGCTAACGGTACACGTTGGGTCGATGGTCCATTAACCTTAGCAGCACGTCATGGTGCGATTTGCTATCTCGATGAAATCGTTGAAGCACGCCAAGATACCACTGTGGTGATTCACCCACTAACCGATCATCGTCGTACGCTGCCTTTAGATAAAAAAGGTGAGTTGGTTCATGCTCACCCCGACTTTCAGTTAGTCATTTCATACAATCCAGGTTACCAAAGCCTAATGAAAGACCTTAAACAGTCAACTAAGCAGCGTTTTGGTGGTATGACATTTGACTATGCTCCTGTCGACTTAGAAATCGGTATTTTGGCACGCGAAGCCAATGTCAGTACCGAAATTGCTTCTGGCTTAGTACAAATTGCAGTGACGGCACGTAACCTTAAAGGTCATGGCTTAACAGAAGGGATTTCAACACGTCTGTTGGTTTACGCAGCAAGCCTGATTCGTGATGGTGCAGATGTTCGCGAAGCCTGCCGTATGGCATTGGTCGAGCCTATCACTGACGATGCTGATATTCGTGACACCTTAATTCACGCGATTGATGCCATTTTCGGTTAACCAAAAACAGCACTAAAAATCGTCATGAGCTGGCAAAATTGCTAGGCTGCACGGAGCGCAAAAAAAGGAGTGTATATGCAATACATGACTTTTTTGAGCACCGCGTAACAACGCAAGATGACAGCGCAGTGGATTTTTCAGCTTTTAGGAGTGAATGATGGCGACCTTATCTGACTACCGCGCCCGTTTTAAGTGTAGCTTCCCGCAAGCGCAAGATGTGTTTGAAGCCTGTATTACACGAGCAACACAAGCCTTATCATCCGCAGCAATCGATGAATACCTACATGCTGCCAGTCTCATCTGTATGATGGGTCGTGGTGTTGAGCCTGTGTTAGTTTATCTCGAAGAAGCTCCAGAAGTCGCTGATGCCGTTGGTGAAGCGATTTTAGCTGATATTGCTAACTTCACCTTTAAGCTCTCTAAGTCGCCCAATAGCAAAGCCATTGTGCCTTTTTTACAAAGCCTTGCTCCTGTTGCACGTCGTTTAGACTGCCCCGAATCGATGCGTGCCTATTTGCAAATCGTGATTGATACCATGACTGCAACAACCCCTTCTATTCATGGCTTTCATAGTATTATCAACAGCCCTTGTCTCATTGCTTTCCTAGAAAATACACCGCGCGTCTTGCAAACGTTATCAATTGCAGGCATGAAAAACTGGATTCATTATGGTGTTAAAGCCTACGCTGCTGATCCTGAACGTCAAGCAGAATATTTTGCCTTAAATACACCCGATAGCTTAAGCGTCTTACAACGCGAACGCCACGGCACGCTATTAGTCGATAACGAGCGTCAACTCGATGCCATCCTTAAGGCGATGTGGGATACTGATGCCATGATCGTGCCCTATCCAACGGCACTAGAAGAAGGAATTGCTCAGCGTCCCTACTTCGATGAATTTGGACTACGTGCGCCCGATATTTATGATGATATGAAGGGTATCTCTGGCATCAATCGTTATCGCGCACTAATCGCCCATATGGCAGCACACAAACGCCATTCAACGCGCATCGTTGCCGATAATTACAGCCCAATGCAACGGTTTGCTATCGAACTATTCGAAGATAGCCGTGTTGAAGCACTTGCTATGCGTCAATACCCAGGATTACGTCGTTTGTGGTTAAGCTTACACCCTATTCCTGTTGAAAATGCTTGCAATGAAAGTAACGAATCTTGTTTGCGTCACCGTGCCGCGATGCTGTCTTACGCCATTCTCAATCCCAATCATGGTTACGGCAACCCTGCCATTTTGGAGTTTTTGAACAAGTTCCACGATATGATGGCACAAGAAAACACAACAACACGCGATGCTGCCGACTTAGCCATTAGTTTTGTGGCTCGCACCCGTCGTCAGTCCGACGCGCTACCGAATATTTTCTTTACCGATACCGAAATCGATTACCGAGATGACAACCGTCATTTATGGCTATTCATCGAGGAAGGCGACGAAGAAGAGATTTTCGACCTATCGAAAAAACAACCTGACGACCAAAAACCCGAACTAACAGGATTGCCACCACGCCACTATCCCGAATGGGATTATCATAGCGAAAGCTATAAGCCAGAGTGGGTTAGTCTGTTCGAGACCTTGCATCCGAGCGCACAAGCCAGCACCATTGATAAGCTGCTCGAAAAACACGCTGGCATTGCGCGTCAGCTCAAGCAACTCATCGACATGATTAAGCCACAAAACAAAGTGCGTATTCGCTATCAAGAAGACGGCAGCGAACTCGACTTAGATGTAGCGATTCGCTCGTTAATTGATTACAAAGGCGGATCAAGCCCCGACCCTCGCATCAATATGAGCCACAAAACGGATGGTCGTGACTTTGCCGTCTCTTTACTCATCGACCTGTCAGCATCGGTCGGCAATAAAGCAGCAGGCAGTACGCAAACCATTTTGGAACTCAGTCAGGAAGCGGTCAGTTTGTTGGCATGGGCGGTCGATAAAATGGGCGATCCATTGGCAATCGCTGGCTTTGACTCTAATACCCGTCACGAAGTGCGTTATCGCCACATCAAGGGCTTTAACGAAGCATGGGATGATGGGGTTAAGGCGCGCCTTGCAGCGATGCAACCTGGGCAATCGACACGTATGGGAGCGGCTTTGCGTCATGCAGGGCACTACCTAGAACACCGCAAAGCCGATAAAAAATTGTTACTGGTGTTAACAGATGGTGAACCTGCCGACATCGACAGCAAAGACCCACAAGCCTTAATTTCTGACAGCCGCGAAGCGGTAAAAGAGCTAAGCCAAAAAGGGATTGCTACCTATTGCATCAATCTTGATCCAAATGCCGACAAGTATGTTGCGGACATCTTTGGCAAACACTACACAGTAATTGATCATGTAGACCGTCTGCCAGAGCGATTACCAAAATTGTTTATTTCGTTGACGAAGTAGGTGCTGGCGAAGTAGGACAGCGGAATGACTAATCTAACAATGAATGCTTTAATAAACTTAAAGGGTATCAACTATTCCTATCAAATGAATGCTCATGAAATACCTATATTATCCGATATAACATTAACGCTTTGGCGTGGTGAAACTTGCGCTATTTATGGAGCATCTGGATCAGGAAAAAGCTCTCTTCTTAATATTTTAGGTTTGCTGGATAAACCAAAATCTGGCTCGTTTCATTTTTTTGATCGAGACATTCTAAAGGAAAATCTAGATGCATTTGGGCTTGTTAATTGGTGGTATCAGTTTTATCGTGTTCAGATTGAGAAGCATCGAGTGGATCTTTGCTATCTTTAAATAACAAATCAAATAAATTGAATTCTTTATTTTCTATTTTATTTGTTCGATAGTTGAAATTTGAATCAATTTTTGTTTGTAG
>CAMCGI010000078.1 GCA_945874205.1 Francisella tularensis subsp. holarctica | reverse complement strand
TTGCTCCTAATTTTAGCGTGGGAGTTAATTTACTGTTAGGACTTGTTGCGCAAGCTGCGCGTGTCTTACATGACTATGATATTGAAATTATAGAGGCGCACCATCGTTATAAAGTAGATGCCCCTTCGGGTACTGCTTTGCGCCTAGGACAGGCTGCTGCTGATGCACTAGGACGTGATTTAGCAAGTTGCGCTGTTTATGGTCGAGAAGGCATCACAGGTGAGCGCCCACAAAGCCAAATTGGTTTTGCTACTGTGCGCGGTGGTGATGTGGTGGGTGATCACACAGTATTGTTTGCAGGATTAGGTGAGCGTGTGGAGCTGACACACAAAGCCTCTTCACGATTAACTTTTGCGCAAGGGGCTGTACGTGCAGCACATTGGTTAAAGGGGCGCGAGGCAGGATTGTATGATATGCAAGATGTATTGGGGTTGCGAACACCATTACAGGCAGCACAATGATTTTTGTTGATGCTGATGCTTGTCCACTGGCAATTAAAGAGATTCTATTACGTGCCGCAGAGCGAACAGGGATTGGTATGGTATTTATTGCCAATCATTCGATTCCATTGCCTAAGCGTGACAATATTAGTTTTGTGATTGTCGAAAAAGGGTTTGATGTTGCTGATAATGTGATCGTTGCACGGGTTAGTGCGGGCGACTTAGTGGTGACGCAAGATATCCCCCTTGCTGCAGAGGTATTGGCTAAGGGCGCACAAGCAATGGGCTTGCGCGGACAGGTACATACCCCCGATAATATCCGTGCTCGGCTAACTGTGCGCGATTTCATGGAAACCATGCGCTTTAGTGGCGAGCATACGGGTGGACCCGCTCCCTTATCGACCAAAGATCGACAAGCCTTTGCTAATGCATTAGACCGATATTTACTTATTTTTGCTCGTTTACAGGAGAAACAACCCAATGCCCGCAATGAAACAACCATTTCCTCTTGAGCGATTAGCTGATATTCAAATTGCACCACAAGACTTTCGTTTAATTGAACGTATGCCGTGGAATGAAAATACTGAGTTACCTATTCTACTTTCTGAACCAAGTGATGATGATGCTTATTTAATTCTATTAGATACAGAAACAACGGGCATTGATAAGCTTAAAGATGGTATTGTCGAATTGGGTATGTTGGCAGTACGTTACAATCCAAACACAGGAAAAGTTGTCATGTTATCAGATAAATATTCTGAGCTTGAAGACTGTGGTGTAGTAATTTCTGAAGAAAGCCAAGCAATACATGGTATTAGTCAAGAAATGGTTGAAGGAAAGCGTTTTGATGATGATTATGTTGCCAATTGGATGGCGCCAGCGAGTCTTGTTTTAGCACATAATGCAGCTTTTGATCGTGCTTTTTTTGATCGTCGTTTTGCACAGCTAGCGAATAAATCTTGGGCATGTTCATTTTATGAAATGCCGTGGCGTGAAGCAGGATTTGAATCGGGTAAATTAGAATATTTGGTTTATCGTAATGGTTATTTTTACGAAGGTCATCGCGCACTAACAGATTGTTTTGCTATGGCGTGGTTGTTTTATTTACAGCCAGAATTATTAAAAGGCTTGCTCACTAAATCAGCACGTAAAACAGTCATGGTTCGCGCTTGGGGCGCACCTATTGATGTGAAGGATATCTTAAAAGCGCGTGGCTATCGTTTTGATGATGGTCGTGCTACTGGTGCAAACAAGCATTGGTGGCGTGAGGTTGATGAGCAAGCAATGGACGCAGAGCGCGCATTTTTAGATGGGTTATATAAAGATGGGTCAACGCGTGCAGGTTATGAAAATAGAGATGCAAGTAAACGATTTAAGTTGTGATCTTACTTTTAAGTTGTGTTAACTATTCGTTAAAATCACTTAATTAATGCATTAGTAAAGTGAATGAACTCAGTGTTATTAATCGTTTCATAAAAAATTATTGTTTTGAGAAGCGTAAATTCAAGGCATAATAAGCATTGACTTATTAGTCTGAGTATATTTTGAACATATTTTAGACAGGAATACCTGTATGACAGAACCAGTAAATGAAGCTCGTCGCCAATTTTTAGTTGGTGCAACAGGCGTAGTAGGTGCAGTGGGTGCTACTTGTGTAGCTGTACCTTTTGTATCTTCTTGGCAGCCAAGCGAAAAAGCACAAGCAGCGGGTGCGCCTGTTGATGTTGATATTTCAGCATTAGCTGCAGGACAAATGATGACAGTTGAGTGGCGTGGTAAACCTGTGTGGGTTGTTCATCGTAGTGCTGATGCATTAGCGAAGATAGATGCCCTTGCGACTGAATTGCGTGATCCGAGTTCAGAAAAGTCAATTCAACCCAAGTTTGCTAAAAATGCACAGCGCTCGTTAAAACCAGAGTATTTAGTAATGGTCGGTGTGTGTACGCATTTGGGTTGTGCGCCGTTATATAAGCCCAATGCAGGGACTGTTACGCCTGATTGGCAAGGTGGGTTTTTCTGCCCATGTCATGGTTCGCGTTTTGATATGTCAGGACGCGTATTTAAGTCAGTGCCAGCACCGACTAACTTGGAAGTGCCGCCTTATCGCTTTTTAAGCAACACCATGATTCGCATTGGTGAACAGGATAAGGAAACAGCCTAATGTCTACTTCGAATAAAAAACCAAGTGCGCCACAAAGCAATAATTTTGACTTGCTAGGTTGGATTGATGAGCGATTTCCATTAACACAAGTATGGAATGAGCATGTTGCACAATATTATGCCCCTAAAAATTTCAATTTTTATTATTTTTTTGGTGCGCTAGCATTATTAGTATTGGTTAACCAACTCATAACAGGTATTTGGCTAACTATGAGTTATAAGCCAAGTGCTGCAGAAGCCTTTGACTCGATTGAATATATTATGCGTGATGTTGATTGGGGTTGGTTAATCCGTTATATGCATTCGACGGGAGCATCCGCTTTTTTCATTGTTATCTATTTTCATATGTTTCGTGGCTTGATGTATGGTTCTTACCAAAAGCCGCGTGAGCTTGTTTGGCTCGTTGGGATGATGATTTTCTTGGTGTTGATGGCAGAAGCCTTTATGGGGTATTTGTTGCCTTGGGGGCAGATGTCTTACTGGGGTGCGCAAGTCATTATTTCTTTGTTTGGTGCCGTGCCTATTGTGGGTGATCAGATGGCAACGTGGATTCGTGGTGACTTTGTTATTTCTGATGTGACACTTAATCGATTCTTTGCTTTGCATGTGATTGCCTTGCCATTGGTTTTAGTTGTTTTAGTTTATTTGCATATTGTTGCCTTGCATAAAGTGGGTTCAAATAATCCAGATGGCATTGATATTAAGAAAATAAAGAATAAACAAGGGCTTCCTAAAGATGGTATTCCATTCCACCCTTATTATTCTATTAAAGATATGATGGGTGCCGCTGGATTTATGTTTTTCTTTGCCTTAGTTATTTTTTACTGGCCTGAGGGTGGTGGTTTCTTTTTAGAAGCACCTAATTTTGAACCAGCAAATCCCATGAAGACACCAGAGCATATTGCGCCAGTGTGGTATTTCACACCATTTTATGCCATTTTGCGTGCCGTTCCTGATAAGTTATTAGGGGTAATGGCAATGGGTATGGCAATTATGTTTTTATTTGTTTTACCTTGGTTAGATCGTTGTAAAGTGCGTTCAATTCGTTACCGTGGCTGGCAATTTAAAGCAAACTTGGCACTGTTTGTTGTGAGTTTTGTTGTCTTGGGATACCTCGGAACACAACCACCAACGGCAGGTTTGACATTATTAGCTCAAATTTTTACGTTTACTTATTTTTCTTATTTTGTGTTGATGTGGCTCACTTCGCCAATGGAAAAAACAAAACCTTTGCCAGAGAGGGTTACAGAATGATTGTACGATTGATTACATTATCGCTAGTATGTTTTTGGTTACCTTTTTCTGTTATGGCGAATGATGCGCATGCGCCTAAATTAGATAAAGCGCATACTAGCGTCCTAGATACAGCATCTTTACAGCGAGGTGCTGATATTTATGCACAATATTGTATGGGGTGTCACTCATTAAAGTATTTACGCATTAATCGTGCTGCGCGTGATTTGCATTGGACTGCTGAAGAAGGAGTAACGCATTTACAGTATTTGCGTAATGGCAAAGGCAAACCACAAGAAGTTATTTTAACAACATTGGATGCAAAAATAGCTAAAGTAGCATTCGGAGTATTGCCACCAGACTTATCACTCGAAGCGCGTTTACGTGGTACAGATTGGCTTTATACTTTTTTGCGCAGCTATGAGCGCGCTGCTGATGGTAAAGTTACCAACAAATTGTTTGATGGTGTTGCTATGCCATTTGTGCTAGAAGGGATGCAAAAAGACTTATCACCTGCAGCATTCGATGCGGCAGTTGGTGATTTGGTTAACTTTTTGGATTATGCTGCAGAGCCTGCTAAGCCGATTCGATTAATGCTGGGCTGGTGGGTACTTGGCTTTTTAGCATTGCTGTTTACCTTAACCTATTTGCTGAAGAAAGAATTTTGGCGCGATATCAAGCATCAAGCTTAATATTGCTAGCTCAGGACTGATTTCTTTTGTCAAGGGGTGTTATGATGCACCCCTGTTTTTTTATTTTGGGAGTTTTTTATCATGATGACCTTGTTCTCTGATCCAGCTGATTATAATTCTCATCGTGTTCGTGTCGTCACAAAAGAAAAAGATATTGTGATTGATATTAAAGAAGTTGATAAAGATCATCTTCCAGAGGATGTGTTACTAGCAAGTCCTGATGGTACTTTGCCTGCTTTGATTGAGCGCGACCTTAAACTGTATGATCCATTAGTCATGATTGAGTTTTTAGATGAACGCTATCCTTTTCCTCCTTTAATGCCTGTTGATCCACAAATTCGTGCTACTGCACGTCAAACATTAAACTATATTCGTCGTGAGTGGGAGCCAAGTATTAAGCTTATTTTATCTGGTGAAGATAAAAAAGGTGTTGAAAAAGCGCGTAAGCTATTGAAAGAAGAGTTTATTAAGTTAACCCCTGCTTTTCAGCATAAGCCATACTTTATGAGTGATGAATATACCGTTGTTGATGTTACTCTATCGGTTATTTTTTGGCGTTTAACTGCGATGGGTATTGATATTCCAAAAACGCATAAAGCCTTTCATGAATATGCTAAGCGTATGTTTATGCGCGACTCTTTCCGTGATAGTTTGACGGATTTAGAATTGGAAATGGGTGATATCTAGCATGAGAGATCAAAAGCCTTATCTGATTCGTGCTTTTTATGATTGGATTGTAGACAGTAATTGTACGCCTTATTTACAATTTTTAACGACCTATCCTGGTGTCATTGCACCTAAAGGGTTTGATGAAGAGGGTGTTTTAGTATTAAATATTAGTGGACAAGCAACGAATCAATTAAGTTTAGGACTAGATTTTATTAGTTTTTTTGCGCGTTTTCGTGGGCAAGCAATGCCCGTACACGTTCCTATTGCAGCCGTATTGGCTATTTTTGCAAAAGAAAATGCACAGGGAATGGGATTCCCCCCCCCTGATATGGATAATCTACCGTTGCCCGAAGAAGTGCCCGAGTTAACAAAAACAGGAGCATCTACCCCTGTTGCTGCTAAACCTAAGCGTGATCGAAGTCATTTAAAAGTAATTAAATAACAGCGTGAGCACATTGTTATGAGATGATGTGCTCACTTGTTAGTACCATTGCTTGCAAGCTAGTTTTCCCTCTAAAATTGTTTTCGCCCAGTGACACAATAAAGCGATGTATTTCGCCTTCATTAGGCATTCTTGTCGGATTAAACCATACTGCTTCGATAATCGTGTGATGTGCTTCAATACTGAGCTTAACATGCTGCCCACTTTTCCCCATAATTCGGGCACTATGAATAGGTGAGACTAGCATAAAACACGGCTGTGCAAATCCTTGCCCAAAAGGCGAAATATGATTAAGTGCTGCAAGCCCTTGCAATTTGGTTAGCTCGATTGGTAACTCACCATCATGATATATCGTGGGTTCAGGTGCTTTTTGAGCAAAATCAATTTTGGCAATCTGATTTATTGCCTGTATAAAAGGGGATAAATCAGCATATGTGTTCAATGTGATCCCCGCTGCTGCAGCATGTCCACCATATTTACTGATTAGTTCGGTAAGTGTTTGTGTGCGTTCAAGTAGGTCTCTAATATCATAACCTAAAATAGAACGAGCTGATCCTGTTAGCAGTCCTTTATCGGTATTCGAAAATACAATAGCAGGTCGCCCTGTATTCATGGCAATGCGTCCTGCTGCTAAACCAACAACACCATGATTCGCCTCTGGCACATATGCAACAATAATAAACTGATTATTTTTAAGTTGTGCTTGTGCTTGTTCCAAGGCAAGGTTTTCGCACAACGCTTGTTCATCTTTTCGATCATCATTATTTTGATTCATGATAATCCAGCTTTGTTGAGCTAAATGCATGTCGTAGGTTGTGAGCCATGTTAAGGCAGTATGACCATCATCGCCCATGCGCGATAGTGCATTAATACGTGGCGATATTTGAAAGCCAATAGTATCTTCTCTGACAATGGTATCTTTGCCCAATTGCTCTACCAATAATTGCCAAGCAGGACGTTGAAGACGGTTAATTAGTAATAATCCATACTTAACAACAGCGCGATTAATAGGATTAGATAGAGTTACCATATCGCCAACTGTAGCGATGGCTGCTAAATCTAGTAATTGTCGAACATCGTAATTAGGTTTGAGCTGGCTTCGTAATGCTGCCACTAAGTTCCATGCTACCATTGCACCGCAAATAGGATGATCATAGTTGTGGCTAGTATCTGTGCGATGAGGGTTAATAAATGCATCGGCTGTTTTGGGGGGAGTTGTCGCACTAATATGATGATGATCGGTGATAATGACTGTAATGGAATGATTTTGCGCCAGACACTGGGCTTGTAGTCGTTCAACTTGAATACCATCTGATGACCCTAAGTCAGCGGTAATGAGCAGGTCTGGCAAGGGGGTCATTGCAAGCACTTTATTACAAGCACCGAGCGAAAACCCATAGCCATCCTCATGCCGATTGGTTACCAATATTTCTACTTTCCCCCCTAAAGCACGGATACCTTCTTGTAAAATAGCACCCGAGCAGATGCCATCAGTATCATAATCAACAACACATAAAATATGCTTATTGTTATTGACTGCTTGTGTCAGTAAGTCAATTGCTTGTGCCATATCAGGCAAGTCATTTGGATTGCTAAGACTCGATAGTGAGGCATTAATAAGCGCATCTGCCTCTTTAATACTATGCACACGACGTGCAAGTAATGCACCAATCCAATCAGGAATTGCTTTAGTTTTTAGGTGTTGTTGTACATCTTGATTAATTGTGCGTTCGATAAAATTCATAGGACACTATTGTCCGATACACCTGCTTGTGCAAATGTTGCCATTGTGTTGTGTAAGTCGCAGGCAAGTTTAATTAAGCTCAATGCAGTTGCAGCACCACTTCCTTCTCCCAATCGCATCCCTAGATTGAGTAGAGGGGTTGCATTTAATGCGCGTATTAGTAAAGCATGACCTTCTTCGGCACTAGTATGAGAAAATATCATCCAGTTTTGAGTGTCTGGTTGATGCTTAATCGCTACGAGCGCTGCTGCACAGCTAATAAAACCATCAATAATCACAGGAATACCAGCTTTGGCGCACGTAAGATAAGCTCCTGTCATTGCTGCAATTTCGAAGCCACCAAGATGTTGTAATATCGATAATGGACTGATTAAGGCTGACTTATGAAAGCGAAGTGCTTGCTCGATGATATGCGTTTTATGTATAAGCATCGTTTCGTTAATGCCTGTTCCTTTGCCGACTAAGTTGCTTGCTGGTCGATTGAGCAATGCGCAAGCAATTGCTGTTGCTGATGTCGTATTAGCAATGCCCATTTCACCAGCAATAAAAATATCAGCACCTTGTGCAATTGCTGAATCAACAGCATGTTTACCAATAGCAAGTGCTTGAGCGCATTGTTCGGCAGACATAGCAGCGGCATGTAAAAAATTGTCTGTACCAGCAGCAATAATGGCACTCACAACATCATTGAGTGGTTCAATAGGGTGAATAGTCCCACAATTAACAACGGTCAAGGTGGCATTTTGTGCTTTTGCTAACACATTAATCGCAGCACCGCCACGTGCAAAGTTGTGAATCATTTCGCCTGTAACGACTTGTGGAAAAGCAGAAACGCCTTCACTGGCAATGCCATGATCAGCTGCAAAAATGGTAATATGTGGTGCTTCGATGCGTGGATAAGGCGTAGATTGCATCGCAGCTAAGCGCGTTGCAATTGTTTCTAATTGTCCTAGTGAGCCAGCTGGTTTTGTTAATTGTGATTGATGCGTTTTAGCTTCATTTTCTGCTTTAATATCAAGTTCTTTTGAGGGAGTTGTTGTCCAGTTCATCATCTTTCGCGAGGATACCCCAACTTACCTCTTGCGGAAGTTGTGGGAGGAATCGCGCCTCCTTGTTGTTGGGTTAATGAATAACCGTAACCATCGTTACGGCT